>SUST01000014.1 GCA_015063285.1 Thermoplasmata archaeon | reverse complement strand
TTTCCACTTTCGGTTCGGTGTCTAAGGTTCCTAGATAATTCTGTTGAATCATCAATTCTGACGCTAGACCGAGGGTTTCCTCAATGCTTATCTGTCAGAACATTAATACAGGCGATTATTCTAATCATGGCCATACACACCGTTTTTATTAATCGGAAAATTGATAATCTTTATATAGAGCACTATAATTAGAGGGCTCGATTACTATGGCACTTTGGCAGGGTAAATCCAACAGAAAGCCCACTGGCGGCAGACTCGTCCCCAGTCAGGGAAAGAGGAAATTCGAGATCAGCAGAGAGAAGCAGTTCACCAGAATCGGTGCGACGAACCTCAAGCAGTATCGCGGAATGGGCGGAAGTGTCAAGGTTGGTATGCTCAGCACAGAGTACGCAAATGTAATGGACAAGAAGACTAACAAGGTCACCAAGGCAAAGATCCTGACCGTTAAGTCTAACCCCTCGGATCCCAACTATGTTCAGCGTAACATCATGAACAAGGGAGCCACCATCTCCACAGAGATCGGAGATGCCATCATCACATCCAGGCCTGGCCAGGATGGAGCAATTAACGCAGTGCTCATTGAGTAATCACATTGACACAAACCTTTTCCTTACCCCTTAAGGGGTAAGATTACTTTTTTCTCTACATATTCTCGGAAACGCTTATTACCGTGAGGGCTATGCACAATCATGACATACGATCCGGATGTAGCAATCACCCTATGGCCAGAGTATTTTGACAAGAATCTGACCAGGTCTCAAGGCAGAAGACTCCCCAAGGAGCTCTGCGTAGATAATCCGGATTTGGACATCATCGCGAAAGGTGCAATGATCCTGGACCTCGAATACGAGATCCTCGAGGATATGTCTTACCCCAAGTTCCCCCGCGAGAAGCACGGATGCGTTCGCGTGGAGAGGACCGACATGTCCAAGACCGAACTCCTGCCCAAGATCGCTGAAGTCCTAGTCAAGAACCAATGAAGGTGATTCGATGATCAGCGGTTTGGATTCCAGGGTCATAGATGCGAACTCGGAAGCACTCGGTATTCCCGTATCCACATTGATGGACAATGCCGGGAAGATCGTTTCCAAATTCCTGGGGGACCACTATCCTCAGGGCAATATCCTGTTCGTGTGCGGTACAGGGAACAACGGAGGCGACGGTTTCGCCTCGGCTCTTCTGATGGATCCCGAGAGGGTAACAGTCGCACTGTTGAAGAAATCCAACCTCATTCGTTCTGAAATTGCCAAACAGAGGTACTCTCAGCTCAAATGCAGGGTCGAGGAGTACAGCCCCGAGCTCTTCAAAGACGCTGATGTTATAGTGGACTGTGCACTCGGAACCGGTATCAGAAGAGGAAAGGTCAAGGACCCCTACAGACAGTTCATCCTCGATGCGAATGCTTCAGGACTTCCTATAGTGTCCGTAGACACACCTTCCGGACTCGGTTCTGACATCACCATCGTACCCCAGACCACTATCACTTTCCACGACGTTAAAGTCGGAATGAACGACGATAACTGCGGCAACATCCTCGTGGCTGATGTCGGCATCCCCGTGGATGCAATGAAGTACATCGGACCCGGAGACGTGCTGAGATATCCGCTCCCTGATGAGAACAGTCACAAGGGAGAGAACGGAAGGCTCATGATCATCGCCGGCGGCCCCTACTTCGGTGCACCCGCGATGTGTTCCATGGCGGCCCTCCGCACCGGTGCGGACATCGTCAGATTGTTCACCCCTTCCAACGTAGCACAGGCCATATCGACCTACTGCCCCGTTCTCATGATCACCCCTCTTCCCGGAGACCGCCTGAACACGGATTCGGTCGACATGCTCCTGGCAGAGTCCATGAACTACGATGCTGTCCTGATCGGACCCGGTATCGGAAAGGACCCCGACACGATGCTTGCGGTGAAGGAGTTCGTAAGGAAATGCAAGACTCCTATGGTCATCGATGCTGATGCCCTTTCGGCCATCATCGGAATGGAGATCCTCACCCCCACCATCATCACACCACACAAGGGAGAATTCAGGAAACTGGATTCCAAATACGGAGGACCTGAACCTCTGGCGCAGTTGATGAATGTGACATTGCTCCTCAAGGGACATGTCGACACCATCACTGACGGAAACGCCACCAGGTACAACAGGGCGGGAACCCCCGCCATGACCGGTGCAGGTACAGGGGATGTGCTCTCAGGTACGGTCGCAGCATTGCTCTCCAAAGGCCTTACGACCATGGAAGCCGCTTCACTCGGTGCCTTCCTCTCCGGAAAGGCAGGGGAGTACGCATTCAGGGACAAATCCTATGGACTCATCGCTACCGATGTCATAGAAGAGATACCCCATGTCCTCAGGGACAATCTGAGGTAAGAATGGATCTGCAGCCAGTCTACGGGACGCCCGCCCTGAAGGCTGGTAACTCGCTTGTCATAGGCGATCTCCACATAGGTGTTGAATCACATCTGAGATCCAAGGGATTCCATCTTCAATCCCATACGAACGATATGAGGCAGGTCATACTGGACGCTGCCGATGAGGACATCAACAGACTTATCGTCATAGGGGATGTGAAGGATTCGGTTCCCGGTTCCTCCAAACAGGAATACAGGGAGATACCCGATTTCTTCGAAAGCCTTATGGAACGTTTCGACTCCATCGAAGTCGTGAGAGGGAACCATGACACCATGATCGAGGAGTTCCTGCCTAGCAGGGTGCATATCCGGCCATCCACAGGCATCAAGATCGATGATGTCGGTTTCGTGCACGGACATACGTGGCCCGCAGAAATGGTGATGAACTGTGAGACACTGGTCCTCGCACACAATCACCCTGCTGTGATGTTCAGAGACGGCGTTGGGAGACAGATGACCGAGCCTTGTTGGTTCAGAGGGAAATTCTGTAAGACCGAGGATGAGAAGTATCCCAAACTGCCTGAGAACTTCATAGTCATACCCGCATTCAACAGGATGCTTGGTGGATCGCCGGTTAATGTGATCGGAGAGGAACTGCTGGGACCCATCCTCACCAGTGACCTCCTGGACCTAGATAATGCACATATCTACCTTCTTGACGGCGTATATCTCGGTAGGAGATCGAATCTTATGATTACTGGCAGAGAGAACAACCGTTTCAAGCAGGGACCTACGACCCGCGCGAAATACAGTTGATTGTTCAATGTGATTCTTGTCCTGCTGTAAGAAAGCCTTCAGATCTGATGTGAAAAAAGAAAATGGACCGGTCGGGGAGTTTCCTCCCCTCCCGGTTGTTCAAAATACAAAGGCAAAGAGGGAGGGTTTCCCCTCCCAGGGTTTTGTCACTCAGTTGCGAGTTACGGTGTCGTAGACCGATCCATCAGAGTTCCTGATCACTGCGGTCAGGGGCATCTGTCCGGGCAGGCTGTGGGTTGCACAGGAGTTGCAGGGGTCGTATGCCCTGAACGCCATCTCAACCATGTTCAGCAGACCGGGTGAGACCTCATAGTTGTGGATGAGGGCCTTTGCGACCTTTGCAACATCCATACAGATGGGTCCGTTGTTGTTGGTGGTTCCGACAACGAGGTTACATGCTGTAACGATTCCGTTCTCGTCGCAGGTGTAGTCGTGGGTCAGGGTTCCTCTGGGAGCCTCGACACATCCTACTCCGCGTCCGCCGGCCTGGATGTCCTTCTGCTTGATGTCGCTGTTGGTCAGGTCGGGGCACTCTGCATCCTTGAGACACTTCTCAGCGCAGCAGAGCAACTCGATGATCCTTGCCCAGTGGGTGACCAGTGTGTGCTGGCAAGGTCCGGTGATTCCCTTGTCCTTGAGGATTCCCTTGTACTCGAGGAACTTCTCCTGAGCGAGGGGTGTGGGCATCTCCTTTGCGACGTTGAGCCTGGAAAGGGGTGATGCTCTGTACAGACCGCTGTTCTGTCCTGCTACGAGTCCCTTGTATCCGGGGTTCCTCAGGTAGGGGAACTTCTCGTAGGACCAGGGCTCGACTGCCTCTCCGATGTGGTCGAGGTAGTCATAGGGGTCGTACAGGTCGTGGTCGTCTCCCTTGGTGTCGACGACTTTGACCTTTCCGTCGTGGATCTCGAACTGTCCCTTGTCGTTAACGAGTCCCATGTGGTAGGTCTCGTTGTAGTAGAGGTCGGGGTTGAGGACGATGTCCATGTAGTCCTTGTTTGCAAGAACGACATCGCTGAAGACCTGGTATGAGGTCTTTGCGAACTCGACCATGTCCTTTGCGTATCCGATGATCTCCTGCTGCTGCTCCTTTGTGATCGAGGTTGTGACTCCACCGGGAACTCCCATCACAGGGTGAGTGGGCTTTCCTCCGATGATAGCCTGAACCTTCTGAGCCTCTGCACGGGTCTTGAGGACCGCGCTTCCGAGCTCGAGTCCGACACGGGCAACGACTCCGAGAACGTTCCTCTCCGCTGCAGGTGCTGCGGGTCCGCAGACGAAGTCGGGTGCTGCCAGCGCATAGAAGTGCGCAATGTGGCTGTGCACGAAGTGTGCGTTGTAGAACGTGTCCCTGAGCAGGTACGCTACATCGGTGGGCTTCGTGTTGTAACATCCGTCGATCGCCTTTGTGGATGCCAAGTGGTGGGCACCGGGGCACACACCACAAAGCCTTGCTGTTATCTGGTTGAGCTCTGTAACCTTCCTTCCGATACAGAATCTCTCGAATCCCCTCACCTCAGGGACCTGCCAGTAAGCGTTCGTCACATCTCCCTTGTCATCAAGGAAGATCTCGATCTTTCCGTGTCCCTCGAGACGCGTGATGGGGTCAACGGTCACCCTGTTTCCGGTGACCTTCTGCTTGTCGTCCCAAATGATTGGTCCTGCCATTTACTGACCTCCTTCTACAACTGCTTTCTTAATCAATGATTTACCGAGGGTGAATGCGTAGAAGTATCCGAGCGGGTCCTTGACCTCTGACATGATCTTCACGATTTCATCCTCTCCGATGATTCCATCGTCCTCACGGATCGGGAACATGGAAGCGATTGCGGTGAACACACTGGCTCCGTGCTCCTGAACATCCGAGGTGGGTCCGTAGCATCCACGGCAGGGCTGGCCTACCTTGGTGCACCTTGCGCCGCATCCGCCGACTGTGGCGGGTCCGAGGCACAGGATACCCTGGTCCATGAGGCAGACGTCAGGCTTGACATCGATCTCGTGGGGCTCGTAGATGTGCTCGATTCTGAGGTTCTCCTTCTTCCTGGGGCACTCCTCGCACAGAGTCTTGGATGTGATTCCGATCTCGGTTCCCTTGGGCGGGAGAGGTACTCCGTTGTATGCGAAGTCAGCAACTGCCTTCAGCAAGTAACTGATGGACTCCTGGAGGGGAGGGCATCCGGGGACGTAGTAGTCCACATCGATGACCTGGTCGAGAGTTTTGACTGTGTCGTAGAGGACAGGCAGTGTGAGCTCTCCCTCAGGGGCCTGGAATGAGGTCTGGGGGACGACAGGTGCATCTGCGTGGTAGTCGGCCTGGAAGTTGGCTGTCGAGGGGGTCTTCTGGTAGACGTACTCCAGAATCTCCTTTGCCTCTCCGGGAACGAGGTTCGCCAGAGCGGGGCTTCCACCGAAGCATGCGCAGGTTCCGTATGAAACGACGACCTTGGACTTCTGCCTGAGCAGCTTGACCATGTGTTCGTTCTCGGAGTTCCTGACTGCTCCAGAGATGATGGAGACGAGGATTGCTCCGTCTTCCATTGCCTCGATGTCCTTCTCCTTTCCGTCGGCTGCGACAGGCCACATGACGATGTCTGCCATGTCACCGATGGTCAGGATCCTCTCGTTTGTATCGAGGAGGGACACATCGCATCCTCCGCAAGCTGCTGCCCAATAGATGGCGAGCTTGAACTTTCCTCCTGGGGGTGCTCCGGGGAGCAGCTCTCCGAGGTCCGCTGCGGGGAGTCCGATTGTCTCGACTTCTCCTCCGGCTGCGGCTGCAGGTGCGGGTGCGGCCTTTGCGGCCTCCTTCTCAGCAGCCTTCTGCTCCTTCTTTGCGTCCTTCTTGAATAATTTGTCAAAGAATCCCATATCAGTTCGCCTCCTTCTTGAGCGGGGTGGGTCCGAGTTCCTTGATTGTGTCGACGAATCCGACGATCGTGGTCTGGAATTTCTCTCCCTCTGAAGCGGAAACCCACTCGAGCTTGAGTCTCTTGGGGTCGAATCCGTACTGCTCGAGGACCATCCTCAGCAGAGCGATTCTTCTCCTTGCCCTGTAGTTACCGCCGATGTAGTGGCAGTCTGCGGGGTGGCATCCGAGGACCATGACTCCGTCGGCTCCCTTGGAGAATGCCCTAAGGACGAACTCGGGGTCGACACGTGCGGAGCACATTGTCCTGATGATACGGAAGTTGGTAGGCATCTGAAGCCTTGCGACACCGGCTCCGTCTGCTCCGGCGTAAGAACACCAGTTGCAGCAGAATGTGACGATTCTGGGCTCGAAGTCTGCCAAATCACTCACCTCCGACAGGGTAGTCGAGACATGCGTCGATCTCGGCGCAGATCTGCTTGTTCCTGAATCCTCTCTGCTCCATCGCACCTGCAGGACAGGAAGCTACACAGCTTCCGCATCCCTTACAGAGACCTGCGTTGACGAAGCTCTTGAATGCTCCGTTGGGCTGCTGTACGAGGGAGATTGCGTTGTAGTCGCAGCATCCTACGCAGACACCGCAACCGTCACAGCGGTCGGGGTTGGAGGTTGCAACGATACCTTCAGAGATGTACTTGGACTTCGAGATGACGGTCAGCATCCTGGATGCTGCTCCGGAAGCCTGTGCGATACACTCGTCCATGAACTTGGGCCAGTGTGCCGCTCCAGCTACGTAGACTCCTTCTGTTGCGAAGTCGACGGGCCTGAGCTTCTGGTGTGCCTCGAAGTAGTATCCGTCCTTGGAGATGGGGACCTTGACCATCTTGGCGAGCTCCTCTTTCTCCTCCCTGAGGGGTGCGATTCCGGTTGCGAGCACGAGTGTGTCGACGGGGATCTCGAGTTCCTCTCCGAGTGTTGCATCGAATGCCTTGACGGTCTTTCCGTCGTAGGCGGGGAGCTCGTTCTCTACAGGGTACCTTAAGAACCTGACACCGAGCTGGCATGCCTTGAGGTAGAGCTCCTCGCGGAATCCGTATGTCCTGATGTCCTTGTGGATGACAGTGACGTTTGCGGTGGGATCCTTCATCTTGATCTTGATTGCGTTCCTGAGCATGGATGCGCAGCAGACACGAGAGCAGTAGTGGACCTTCTCGTTCCTCGAACCGATACAGCTGATGAACGCGACATCCTTTCCGGTGAACTCGCCAGCCTCGATCTTCTTCTCGAGAGCGATCTGGGTTGTGACCTTGGGGTCGGTTCCGAAGTTGTACTCGTTGGGCTGATACTGAGCGGCTCCGACTGCGAAGAGAACTCCTCCGACAGGGTAGCTGGAACCGTCGCTGAGCTGGAGTTCGAAGTTACCCTTGAATCCGGGGATGTCCTTGACTGTGACTCCGGTGTGGACTGTGATCAGCTTGTTGTGGTTGATCTTCTTGATCAGGTCTGCGAGGTAGTCCTTGACCTCTACTCCATCTTCTTTAAAGTTGAAGTTACGCGCGAATCCTCCGAGCTCCTTCTCCCTCTCGACGATGTGTACAGGGTATCCCTGTGCGGCGATGTCGAGTGCAGCGTTCATACCGGTGATTCCTCCTCCGATGACTGCTGCGGCCTGGGTGACGGGGATCTCGGATCCCTCGAGAGGCTCAAGCAGGCAGGCCTTGGCGATTGCCATTCTGATAAGGTCCTTTGCCTTTGCGGTTGCCTCCTCGTGGGCGTGCATGTGAATCCAAGAGCACTGGTCACGGATGTTGGCCATGTTGAACAGGTACTTGTTCAGTCCTCCGTTCCTGCATGCCTCCCTGAAGAGGGGCTCGTGTGTCCTGGGTGTACAGGATGCGACGACGACCCTGTTCAGACCCATCTCTCCGATTGCGTTCGAGATTGCATCCAGACAGTCCTGTGCGCATGCGTACTGAGACTCTGTCGCGTATACGACGTTGGGCAGTGTCTTTGCGTACTCTGCAACGGCGGGGACATCGACGACTGATCCGATGTTGATACCGCAGTGGCAGACCCATACTCCGACCCTGGGCTCTGCGCCGATGACATCCTTCTCCTCGGGGTAGACTTTGGGAGCGCAGGGCTCGAAGTCCTTTCCGACGATCCATGCTCCGGCCTTGGCTGCGGCTCCGCATGCCTCTGCAACGGATGTGGGGATGTCCTTGGGTGCTGCGAAGGCTCCGGTCACGAAGATACCGGGCCTGGTTGTCTCGAGGGGGTGGAAGACGGTGGTCTTACAGAATCCGTACTCGTTGAGCTCGATTCCGAGTGTCTGTGCGAATTCCTCTGCTCCCTCGGGGGGTGTGAGTCCGATGGACAGAACTGCCATGTCGAACTCCTCGGAGACTCCGTCGTTGTTGTCATCGGTGTAGTTGATGATGAGCTTCTTTGTGACGGGGTCTTCCTCGATGTTGGAGACACGTGCACCGCGGTGCATGTTGATTCCGTACTCCTTCTGGCCTCTCTCGATGTAGGCCTCGAACTCCTTTCCGTAGGACCTGATGTCCATGAAGAAGATGTCCTCCTGAAGGTCTCCGTGCTCCTTTGTGATCATTGCCTGCTTGGTCGCGTACATACAGCAAACGGACGAGCAGTACTTCTTCCAGCCCTTCTTCTGGGACCTGGAACCGCAGCACTGGATGTATGCGATCTTCTTGGGTGTCTCACCAGAAGAGGGAACGACGATGTGTCCCCTGTGAGGTCCGGATGCGCACATGATCCTCTCGTACTCGATTGCAGTGACGACGTTCTGGAATCTGCCGTATCCGTACTCGGTTGCGACGTTTGCGTCCCAAACCTTGAATCCGGTAGCTGCGATGATGGATCCGACATCAAGGGTGATGAGCTCGTCCTTGTCGTCGTAGTGGATTGCTCCCTTACCGCAGACTTTCTGACAGTTTCCGCACTTGTCCTTGTTGATCTTCATGCACACAGACGAGTCGATGACCGCGACACGGGGGACGGCCTGTGCGTGGGGGATGTAGATCGCTTTCCTTGTTGTAAGCCCGAACTCGTATTTGTCCGGGATGTTCTTTACAGGACACTTTGCGATACAGTCACCGCAGCCGGTACACTCACTGGGGTTGACGTACCTGGCCTTCTTCAGAACTGTGACCTTAAAGTTACCTGCTTCACCCTCGACTTTCTGGACCTCATGGTAGGTCAGAACGTCAATGTTCGGGTGTCCGTTACAATCCGCCATTTTAGGCGAGAGGATACATGCTGAACAATCATTCGTAGGGAATGTCTTGTCCAGACGGCACATTATACCTCCGATTGTGGGGTCTTTCTCCACAAGGTAGACATGAATGTCCCTGTCTGCGAGATCAAGCGATGCCTGAATTCCCGCAATTCCTCCTCCGATAACCAATGCCGATTTACTCAAATCATTGCCTCCGTATTTTGGAATGTAATATAGGATGGAATCATTGTATATTAAGGCCATATAAGTAAACTTTAAATTTGTGTTTTACATATTATAAAGGCAAACAGTTTACGATTTTTGTTTAAATCAATATTCGTTTAATTTTTCACCATCTTGACCTGTACCAGACAGAATATTGAGTATACCGATTTATCTCATCCTTTAGGGTAATGCTACAATTATTTTAGTAGATTTTTTAAAATTATTTCGTAATTAGGCGAAGGAAAATTTAACTTTTATAATTAACACCGTTAAGGTAGGATTTAAATAATGACTGAATTGGTATTAACAGCGTTAATTTTTTATCTGGCTCATTTTAACAGTTGGATGTGTGAATCATCCATCGCTAAAACTAAAATAATTTAGGCAAACCTTAAAATATAGCTGATTAGAAGTCGGCATGGCCGACGTCCCCGAACGTAGGGAAAGAAGTTAAGATAAGGAACACTTTACCGCAATCCATGGTCGTGAAAGCGGTCCGTGGCAGAAGGCGCTACATCGTCTACAAAGTTCCTCAAGAAGCGGGTAGAACAGAGGTTCTGTCGGCTCTCGAAAAACTTACAGAAACCATGCCCGACATCCGTGTTATCACAAGCTTCGAAGGCAAAGCGATAGTGCGCTGCAGCCCTTCCGAAATAGAGTCGGTATCAGAAGCCATGAGGTCCGCCTTCCCCGATTCAGAATCGCTGATTACCTCGGGTACGCTGAGGAAGGTCCGCGAGATCTACCCGGAACTGAAGGTCGCTCAGAAGAAAAAACGCTGACATTCTCCGAATCACCCCACGTCTTCCTTTTATACATCCTTTAGAATGCACTCGCGTAAAGTAATAAGGAGCGGCAATTATGCAACCCGGACAAATGGCTTATGACAGGGGGATTACAGTTTTCTCCCCTGACGGAAGACTTTTCCAAGTAGAGTACGCCCGTGAGGCTGTGAAAAAAGGTTCAACCACGATCGGGCTCAAGTACAAAGGCGGAGTAGCACTCATCGTCGATAAGAGATCGATGAGCAAACTTCTCGAACCCAAATCAACCGAGAAGATCCACGATGTTGACGATTACATCGGATGTGCAACCTCCGGACTTGTTGCTGACGCCAGAGTACTGGTCGACGAGGCCAGGAAACAGGCTCAGATCCACAGGGTCAACTACGGCGAGAACATCTCTGTCGAGATGCTCGTCAAGAAGGTATGCGATTACAAGCAGCAGTTCACACAGTACGGTGGGGCCAGGCCCTTCGGTACCGCCCTTCTCGTGGCAGGAACCGACGACCTCGGAGTCCACCTCTTTGAGACGGATCCCTCCGGAGCCCTCGTCGCATACAAAGCGACAGGAATCGGAAGCGGACGCCCAGCGGTCATGGACCTCTTCGAGAAAGAGTACAAGGAGGACATGTCCTACAACGCAGCCATCAAGCTCGGACTCAAGGCTCTCGAAGCAGCTATCGAAGAGAAGCCCAACGCAGAGACCGTCGAGATCGGAGTGGCTGACGTCGGCAAGAAGTTCAGGAGACTGAGCGAGGCTGAGATCGAGTCCTTCCTCAAAGAGACGAAGAAACCCAAAGCCTGAGGCGAAGACATGGTCAGCCTTGACGACGCGATAACAGCGAAACTGGAGACTCACGGAGAGACATTCGAGATCCTTCTGGATCCGAAGGTGTTCGACCTGATCAAGCAGGGGAAGACATTCGATATCGTCGAATACATGGCGGTAGAGGAGGTCTTCAAGAACGCAAGCAAGGGGACCAAGCAGGCAGAGGACAAACTGAAAGAGGCATTCGGAACAGAGGACATAGCGGAGATCGCTAGGAAGATCGTCGAAAAGGGCGAGATTCAAATCACGGCCGAGCAGCGCAAGGAGATGCTCGAGTCGAAGAAACAGCAGATCATCACATACATTGCCGCAAACGCGATCAATCCGCAGACGCACACCCCCCATCCGCCAATGAGGATTCAGCTGGCGCTTGAGGAGGCGAAATTCCACGTCGACCCGTTCAAACCCTTGGACAAGGAGATCGACGAGGCCATGAAACTGCTCAGGCCCCTGCTTCCGATAAGGTTCGAGAAATCCCACATCGCCATAAAACTGAACGGAGCCGACTACGGACGCTGCTTCGACGACCTTATCTCATACGGGATAGTCGAGAAGGAGGAGTGGACCGCCGATGGTTCCTGGATCGGTGTGATGGAGATCCCTGCCGGCCTCATCAACGACCTCACGGACAAGCTGAAGCACAAGACAAAGGGCTCGGCATCCGTGAAACTGATAAATTGACATTCGCGAGAGTGATAAAATGGAAAAAAGAAACGCCAGACAGACACGCGAGATCGTTGTGCCCGGCGACATCCTCGACGGAACGGGGATGAGGCCCGGAGAGAACGCATACGTGCTGGACGGCAAGGTCCGCGCCAGTGTGATGGGAGTAAGGAATGTCTTCCAGAACACGGTCGGAGTCATCCCCCTCAGGGGAGGATACATGCCAACATCGGGAGATACCGTCTTCGGAGTAATCGTGGACATCGGACCCTCAAATTGGCTGATTGACATAGGAGCGCCCTATCCTGCGCCCCTACATGTGAGCGAGGTACCCTGGAAGGTCGAATTCGGAGACACATCCAGGTTCCTGACGATTGGAAACGTCGTACTGATCAAGGTCCTGGCAGTTGACGAGAGCAAGAAGATCTCCGTCACCATGAAGGACTCCGGACTCAGGAAGATCGATGGAGGAAGGCTCGTAAAGATCTCCCACACCAAGGTCTCCAGGGTCATCGGAAAGAGCGGATCCATGATCTCCATGCTGAAGAACATGACCGACTGCCGCATAACGGTCGGACAGAACGGATGGATATGGGTCGACGGAGACGACGAGGCTGCGGATGTCGCGGTAGAAGCGATCAAGATGATCGAGGAATACGCCCAGAGCAGCAACCTGACAGACAGGGTTAAAGAGTTTATCGAGAAAAGAATCCCTCAGGATGAAGACGAAGATTACGATGAGGGGGATGAGTGACCATGAGCGGACACACAGATATGGTATTGGTTGACGAGAACGGCCTCAGGATCGACGGCAGGACCGCCGAGCAGCACAGGCCCTTCAAGATTGAGGCAGGAGTCCTCAACAACGCGGACGGATCCGCATACGTAGAGATCGGAAAGAACAAGGTCCTGGCAGCAGTCTACGGACCCAGGGAGTGCCACCCCAGGCACCTTCAGGACCCCACAAAGGCCATCGTGCAGTGCAAGTACAACATGCAGTCCTTCTCTGTCAGCGACAGGAAGAGGCCCGGACCGGACAGAAGGTCCATCGAGATCTCCAAGATCATCTCCGAGGCTCTGGAGAAGGTCGTCCTGACCGAACTCTACCCCCGTGCATCCATCGATGTCTACATCGAGATCCTCCAGGCGAACGCCGGAACCAGGTGCGCTGGACTCACAGCGGCCTCCGTCGCACTCGCTGATGCAGGAATCCCCATGAGGGACATCGTCCCCGCACTCGCATGCGGAAAGGCCGACGGACACGTCCTCCTTGACCTGAACAAGGAAGAGGACAACTACGGACAGGCCGACGTCCCCATCGCCATCATCCCCTCCACCGACGAGATCGTACTTCTCCAGATGGACGGAAACATGACCCGCGAGGAGTTCGACTACGGAATCAAGATGGCCGTCGCAGGCTGTCACGAGCTCCACGAGCTCCAGAAGGATGCGCTCAAGAGGCGCTACGACAGGAAGGCACAGGAGGGATCCGAATGACCGAGATAATGTCAGAGATCAAGCGCGACCACATGATGAAGCTCATCGCCGAGGGAAAGAGGCTCGACGGCCGTTCCGTCACCGACGTCCGCGACATCCAGGTCGTCACCAACGTCATCGAGAGTGCAGACGGATCCGCCATAATCAAGATGGGAAAGACAGAAGTCATCGCGGGAGTCAAGATCATCCCCGGAACACCCTTCCCCGACACACCCAACATCGGAGTGCTCACCACAGGAGCCGAGCTCATCCCCATGGCACACCCCACCTTTGAATCCGGACCACCCGGAGAGGACGCCATCGAGCTCGCACGTGTCGTGGACCGCGGTATCCGTGAGTCCGGAATGGTCGACGTCGAGGCTCTGTGCATCGTTCCCGGAGAGGAGGTCTGGATGTGCTTCGTTGACATCTACGCCCTCGACTACGACGGTAACCTCTTCGATGCGGCCAACCTCGCAGCTGTATGTGCACTGAAGAGCGCAACCATCCCCGGAGAGCAGTACGGAAAGGGAGAGAACAAGCCCCTGCCCATCACATGCACTCCCATCTCCATCACGGAGGTCAAAATAGGTAATACTTTAATAGTAGACCCTAATTTCGACGAAGAGCAGATTTCGACCGCACGTCTGACGGTTACGACCGACGATGTCGGAAACTTCAGGGCCATGCAGAAAGGTGGCCGCGGTTCGATCACACTTGATGAACTCAGCCTCTGTCTCGACAGAGCTGTAGAGAAGGGTGCCGAGATCAGAAAAATCATCGGGTGAAATCCATGTCAAAGAGAACAGAGAAAGCAGGAAGTTCCGGAAGGTTCGGAGCAAGGTACGGAGTTATCGTCCGCAACAGGATCAAGACAATCGAGGCCCACCAGAAGGGGAAGCACGAGTGCCCCGTCTGCCACCACATGGCAGTGAAGAGGGTCAGCTCCGGTATCTGGTACTGCAAGCACTGCGACACCAAGTTCGCAGCAACCGCTTACAGCCCCGACACCAAGAAGGAACTGTCCAAGGTTTCAGAGCAGTGAGAGAGACTGAAAGGTGATTACAATGAGCACGGAAGAATACAGATGTGCAAAGTGTAACGAGCCCCACAGCATCAACTCACTCGGACTCCAGTGCGAGAAGTGCGGATACAAGATCTTCCTGAAGGACAGACCCGTCGACAAGAAGGTCTACAAGTCCGACTGATATGATCGAGGCCGAACTCAGGATCAAGGGTGCCGCGGCAAAGGTCGCGGTGCCCGCCATCTCGCCCGAAGCTGGCAGGGAACTGCCGCGTACCGAGACGAGCATCGAATGGGACGGTGACGATGCCCTCATACACATCAGGGCAACGGACACCACAGCCATGAGGGCGGCCGTGAACTCGTATCTGGAATGCATACGCGTAGTAGAGGACATAGGAAATCTAACCAAGGTGAACCAATGAACGGAATCAGCCCACAGCTCCAGAACCAGATAACCCAGTTCCAGCAGGTCCAGCAGCAGCTCCAGGCCGTCACATCCCAGAAGATGCAGATGGACGCCAACAGGCGCGAGCTCGTCAAGACCAAGGAGGAATTGGACAAGTCCACCGGAACCGTCTTCAAGACCTCCGGTGCCTTCATGATCAAGGTCGAAGACCTGGATTCCCTCAAGGCCGACCTCGACGAATCCATCGAGACGATGGAAGTCAGGATTGGTAGCCTCGAGCGTCAGGAGAACTCCCTCAAGGAGAAGTACACCTCGCTCCAGGAGACAATCAACAAGGCCATGGGAAACGCTCAGGAAGAGTGAAACCCTAATAATCAACAGCCCGGAACATCGGATTCCGGGCATATTCTTTTTACTTCTTTTGTCAATCACTGCCGACATGACAGATGCACTCGTCCTGAAGGACGTACGCAAGACATATGGTCAGAGGGAGGCCGTCCACGGCGTATCCCTGACCGTACATGAAGGTGAAATCTTCGGACTCATAGGACATAACGGTGCCGGTAAGACCACCATTCTCAGGATGATATCGACCATACTCAAGATATCATCGGGCACAATCGAGGTCTACGGCAAAGATGTGGCGAAGGAAGCTGACGAGGTAAGGAAGCTCATCAGCTATCTGCCCGAGGATGCGGGAGCCTACAAGGATATGACCGGAAGGAGATACCTCACGTTCATCGCAAACCTTGCTGGGTCAGGCCAGGACAAGGACGCCATGGTCGAGAGGGGGATCGCCCTTGCCGACCTCGGCGACAAGATAGACTTCAGGATCGATACGTACAGCAAGGGTATGATGCGCAGACTACTCATCGCAAGGGCCATCATGACCGCACCCAAATTGGCAATCATGGATGAGGTGACCTCCGGCCTGGATGTCATCAACGCCTACGAGATAAGGGAGGTCATACGCGACATCGCCAAGAACGGCGTGACTGTGGTCATGTCTTCGCACAACATGTTCGAGGTCGATATGCTGTGCGACAGGATAGGTATGATCGACCAGGGCAACCTGATCGATGTGGGAACGCCTGCCGAACTGAAGGAGAAATACGGAAAGGAGACCCTCGAAGAGGTCTTCGTGACGGCGGTGAAAGGAGCATGAGCAGTCTTTCAATCATCATAAAGAAGGAGGTCAAGGAACTCCTCACCCCGGGATCCATAGCATCTGTCATGGTAATGGTAGTCCTGTTCGCAGCACTCGGCGGACTCATAGGCGACGAGGTTCACAAGAACACTGTCATGCCTGTTATCGGTATCGCCAACTGGGAGGATCAGAAGATCTCCGACGGAGAGGGCAATGAATGGAATGCCTACGATTTCCTCATCGACATATACATAAACAGCGGCGACGAGCGCATCACACCTGCTACAGTGAAGGACTTCGTCATAAGCATGGACAAGGACTCGATACTGGACCAAATGACCGAAAGCAACGCCAGCGTTGCACTTGTCCTGTCGGATGATTTTAAGAAGAACATCGAGAATTCCATACCTTCGCTGGGATCCGAGGATAAGACGTACGAGAAGGGAGAGATCGACCAGTATTACGTCTACAAGCCTGCAGGGATGATCAGCGGTACGGTTTCGTCCGTGATCACCACGTCCATCATCACCAACATGAACAAGGACCTCTCCAGGTTCCTCATAGGCGAGGATGAGGAGGAATACGTCGACTTCATAAAGACGCCGATAGACGGCTCGAAGACCTACACATACATCAACGGCGAGAAGGAGGAGGATATCACACCCTCCCAGATAAGCGAGGCTCTGACCGGTCAGACCATGTTCATCCCCATGATCATCATGATCATCATAATGATGGTCGGAAGCATCGTCATCAGCTCGATGGGTTCCGAGAAGGAGAACAAGACGCTGGAGACCCTGCTCACCCTGCCCATCAGCAGGACCGTCATAGTCACCGGAAAGATCATCGCCGCTGCAATGGTCGGTCTTCTGTTCGGTGTGGCCTACATGTTCGGAATGGCATTCTACATCTCGTCGATGACCGTTGCATCCATAGGAGGGGCCAGCATCGACCTGTCGCAGGTAGGTCTGAGCCTTGGAATCGTGGATTATGCCCTGATAGCAGTGTCCATGTTCCTCTCCATCGCCTGTGCATTAGGAATCTGTATGATCCTCGGTGCCTTCGCAAAGAACTACAAGTCCGCTCAGACCATGACTATGCCTCTGAGCATACTGGCCATTATCCCGATGTTCATCACCATGTTCTCCGGATGGTACGGCTCCAACATGCTCATCCAAGCCGTCCTCTTCGTCATACCTTTCAGCCACCCCATGATGGCCACACAGGCATTGCTGAACGGCGACCTCGCCCTCGTGCTTGCAGGATTGGCATACATGGCCGCATTCGCCGTGGTATCTATCTATATCACCGTCAGGCTCTACAACTCCGATATACTCGTGACAGGATTGAGTCAGAACAAATACGTGGAGAAACTGAGGGGAACGGGAAAGAAGCCCAGGCGCGGGTGAAACAGGTTTAATCTACCTGTAAATAGTACATCCAAGAGGAATGAGATCATGTCGGATAACAGAACTGCCGTGATACTGATCATCGGAGCGGTCGCCATAGGGCTGTCCCTGGCGGCATGCGGACTCCTACTCAGCAGTAACGACCACAAGGTCACATTCCTCTCGGATCGCGACAACATTGCTTACGCATTCGTGATCGAGGACAACAGCACCGGGGAGATCCACCCTCTTGCTAAGGGCGCGTACATCAAGGAAGGTGCCACCATCAGATGCGAATCGGACGACTTCGTATGGGTGGGCAATGTATGGGTAGACCCGAACTCCAGTGCAGTGGATTGCCAATGCATCTACAAGGGATCGGAATACAAATTCACCCTTTGGACGAACGGGGCCAAGATCACGGACGCGGAGCTCGAAGACGGCCGGCTCGCTATGGATCTGACGAAGATGCACTATTGCATGGCGATGTCCCTGTCGATAGTGAAAGCTGAACAGTGACGAACCCTGGTTTTTTATCTGCTACCTGTATGACCGAACATGTTCGGGAACATTGCGGACAAACTGAAAGGCAAGAACAAGGTCATCCTGGTCCACGGTAATGCGGACATGGATGCCATGGGCTCCGCTTATGCGCTGAAGCGTGCCTTCCCGAATGCGGACATCTTCGCACCTAACGGCATCGACCGCGTCAGCAAGATAGTCTGCGAAAAACTGGACGTAGCCGTTCTCGAGAGCTGCGACTTCTCAGATTATGAGCAGGCCATCGTCGTGGATACCTCCTCACCGGACCAATTGGAGAATGTTACTGACCTCCCGAAGGACACCATCATCATCGACCACCACCAGCCCACAGGCAGATGGAACGGATACGAATTCTACTGCGATCCCACCAGGACGTCCTGCTGCGAGATCGTCAAGGATATCCTGGACGAGAACTGCATACCGATAGAGAGGGATGTCGGCCTCATGCTCATAGGCGGGATGATAACGGACAGCGGCCACTTCCAATTCGCCAAACCTGCCCTGCTTGAAGCGTTCGCAGACATCATGAAGAGGTGCGACATCAACATGGACGAGGCATACAACCTGACCGTGGCCCCGGTCAGCATGTCGGAGAAGATCGCCATGCTCAAGGCCATGGAAAGGACCAAGTTCGACCGTGTCGGCAACTACATAGTCGCCACATCGTACGGGGGGAGCTTCGAGGCCTCCTCATGCAGGGCAATAATGGCATCCGGGGCGGATGTCGTGTTCGTAGGTTCTCAGAGGGATGATGAGTTCAGACTGAGCGCTAGAGCGACCCAGGAGATAGTCCGGAGAGGCGTGAACCTCGGGGACATAATGAAAGGCATCGGTACCGAGACCATGAGCGACGGCGGAGGACACGGAGGAGCGGCCGGACTATCAGGCACGGGCGACGTCGAAGCTATGCTGTTCATCTGTATGAAAAGAACGATGGAGATCTTCAGGGAATTGAAGTCTGAAGACCTCCTGAAAAAGGATTTGTGAACTCACCTGAGCTTGGTGAGTCCCTCGAGGACCTTCTGGAGAGCCGCACGGTTCTCAGGGTGTGCCTCGAAGTATTCTGCGACGGGAGCCAGTGTCTTGGCCATTCCGTCAGTGACACCCGTCTTGAGATCGAATGGCGAGAGCTTCTTGTCGAAGTATGCCTGCTCCAATTCCTCGTAGGTGTTGTAGGTGACCGGTCCGCCGTACTGCTCGGGACGGTCCACGAAGAGACATCCGTTCCTGGGGATGATAATGTACTTGCACAGCATGAGGACGGGGTTCACCTCTTCGTTGCCCTCTGCATCCAGCTTATCCATCGGACAGTAGGCCTTCTTCATCTTCTTGGCGATGTCCTCTTTGGTATCATGGATCGTGATGTTGCCCTCGGGCTTGGACTTCGACATCTTGTTCTCGATGGGATCCATTCTGTTGCCGCCCTTAAGACCTGGGAGCAGAGGCGTGTGAAGTGCGATGGGTTTCTTCCATCCCAGCTTATCGGCCGCGTCCCTTGCGAGCATGTGTGCCCTCCTCTGGTCGATACCGGCGTACGCGACATCGCAGTTGAGGAAGAATATGTCCGTTGCCTGGAGGATGGGATACAATACCTTGGAAGCGTCGACCTCGGCCTCATCCTCGGACCTTCCCATGATGGTCATGGCCCTCTTGACCCTTGAAAGGGATGTGACCTTCGCGACTTTGATGACCTTCTCCCAGTACTCGATCTCCGAGCATAGCTCGCTGGCGTACTTGAAGACGACCTTGTCCTGAGGGACGCCCAGAGCGATGAAGCAATCCTGCATGTATCTGGCGCAGGTCCTGATGTTCTCAAGGTTGCCTCCGAGCTTGTCGTTGATGTAGGCGTGCCAATCCGCCCAAAAGATGGTGACCTTGAATCCTGCATCGCAGAGATCCCTGATCTTCTGTGCGACTAGCACCCAACCGAGGTGCACGGTGCCTGAGGGCTCGAATCCGATATATGCCGTGGGCTCCTCTTTCTCCGTGAGGAGAGCACGGAGTTCCTCTTCGGTTACGAGCTCTTCGGCGTTCCTTGTGACCAAGGCCAGCTTTTCGTCTACATTCATATGTATCATTCGTGTCAATGGCCCACATATATTAATCGTTGGCGGAACACAGTTTGTCCTGGTCATGAATCAGCATATTGACCGCAGCATGCACACTTTATATCCTAGCAGAAGACAAGGTATCTCGATGGACCCTTCGCTGATGATCATAGTTTCGCTGTCCTCCCTTCTAGGAGGAGCCTTCGGCCTCTTCACAGGACTGGTCCCGGGCATCCACGTGAACACATTGGCATCGATTCTGCTGCTGTCCTATCCGGTTTGGGAATCTGTATTGTCTGAGGCCATCCCGACGGAATACGTGCCCATCGCCATCTGCTCGATAATCATGTCCGCATCCGTCGTCCACTCTTACGTGGATTTCGTCCCTTCCGTGTTCATTGGTGCACCTGACGCCGAGGATGCGATCTCCATCCTGCCTGGCCACAGACTGCTGCTCTCGGGAAAGGGGATGAGAGCGGTACGCGCTGCCGCAATAGGGAGCATAATAGGATGCTCTGTGGCGATAGCCATCGCCGTACCGCTGCAGTTTATCATCACCGATAACATGACACACTACCTGGACAGGATAACGAAGATAATCCTGGTCGCTGTGTCTGGTGTTCTGATATTCAACGAATACCAGAAGGGGAACGTACTGTTCGGGATAGCTGCCTTCCTCCTTTCAGGGATCCTGGGGTATGCCGTCATGGAACTGCCGATACCATGTGAAGGGATCTTCGGGGAAGGGACTCTGCTGATGCCCATGCTTACAGGTCTGTTCGGACTCCCGGTGATGCTGGAGTCCGACAGCGGACACCCGTTCCCAAAGCAGATTGATGATGGTGTCGATCCGGTTGGACCGATACCTGGCTTGAAGGGGGTAATTATGGGTACTGTCGCAGGATGGTTCCCAGGAATCACCTCAACGGTCGGGGCAACGGTATCTTCCACGATCATGCCTGACAGGACACCGGAACGCTTCATAGCCACCGTGGCATCGATCGGTTCGGTCACCACGATACTGTCGCTCGTGACACTCTCCATTTCTGGGGGCGGTAGGTCGGGACGGTAATCGTCATCGGTTCGATCCTCGGCGACTCCGTGAGCGGAATTGCTTCGGAGGCTTTCTTGGCGATGCTCCTTGCCTGTGCGATCGGTTCTTTGGCAGGATATCTCTTCACCATTCAGTGCGGGAAAGTCGCATCGAAGCTCATAAGCAGAGTGAACCAAGGACTCCTGAACAAGGTAGTGATCGTCTTCCTGGTGATCATGGTCCCGTTATCCACAGGCTTCTGGGGGATCGTCATTCTGATCCTTTCGCTTATGGTTGGCTACATCCCGGTCACTGGCGGGACCGGAAAGACGGTCCTGTGCGGATGTCTCATAATTCCTTCAATAATGATGTAATAAATAGGAGCGCATGGATGGACTGGCATGGACCTAAAGCGCACCGAATTGTTGGCTCTACTCGCAATGGCGTTCGGGGTATTCATGGATGGACTGGACTCCAGTATCGTGAATATTGCCCTGCCTGCCATAGCGGAATCCTTCGGGGTAGATGCCAACGCCGTCGCTTGGGTCACGATCACGTACTTCATGATGATCGCCGGTCTGATGCTCTCCTTCGGGCGCCTTGCCGATTCCGGACATATCAGGAAGATCTACATCCTCGGATTCGCCATATTCGGGGCCTCATCGTTGGTCTGCGGTCTTTCTCAGGATCTCTGGACCCTTGTAGGTGCCAGGATCGTACAGGGAATCGGGGCTGCCATGCTGGGAGCCGTGGCGCCCATGATGTGCGTCAAATTCCTCCCGCCAACCAAACTCGGCCTCAGCATGAGCGTATTGATGCTGTCGGGTGCGGTCGGGTTCGGTTCCGGTCCCGCCATAGGCGGACTGATCATGGATGTCGCTTCATGGCACTGGACATTCTTCATAAACGTGCCCATCGGCATAATCGCGATTCTGTTCGCATTGCGTGCGATGCCCAAGGACCACGACTTCAAGGATGCGAAACTGGACCTCAGGGGAAGTGCTCTGCTGTTCTTCTCCGTCGTTTGCGGCGTTTACATCCTGGAGATGTTCTCCCGCGAAGGGCAGGGGATAATATGTGCTGTCCTGGCCGCCCTGATGGTGATCTCCATAATACTGTTCATTCGTACGGAGAAGAGGACAACGAACCCCATGCTCAATCTGGGCATCTTCAAGAAATGGACGTTCACCTCGGTCTCCATGACCTATCTCCTGATGAACATCTGCTATGTGGGCGTATCATACCTGATACCGTTCTACATCGTCAAGGAACTCGATGTCAGCTACACCTTCACCGGTCTTCTGATCCTAGTGCCCAGCATAGTCACAATATGCGTCAGCATCCCTGCGGGAAGATACGCGGATGAGCACGGACGGAGGACCATGTCGATATTCAGCTGTATGGCGCTGATCGTATTCTGCATAGGTTATTGGCTGATCAGACCCGAAATGGGCTGGCTGCCGTTCATCCCCATCGGAATAATGGGAGGTGTGATGTGGGGGCTCTGCGGAGCTTCAGTCGCCAGCCGCATCATAGACCATGCACCGGCTGAGGAGAAGGGGATGGCATCAACGCTCTCCAACTTCCTCTACTACGGAGGCGGATCAATAGGTACCGCGCTGTTCGCATCCCTAGCCACTGTGGGATCAGACTCCATCGGCATACCGCTAGACCTTATACCTCCGGAGGACTTCCTCCTCGGATTCACATTCTCGATGATACCTGCCATCATCCTTGGGGTGGCCACACTGCTGTCCGCAGTGATCGTCAAGGACGATGCTGTCACGCATTCTTGAGCTCAGCTTTCTCCAGGAACCTTTGGGAATCGACAATGAACCTCTCATGAGTCCCGGAACCGACCTCCGATTTAGAATCGTAAACACGGACCTTGAAGACCAGCCTTCTCCTGTCTATCTCCACGAGCTCCGTCTCGCATACCACCGTCATGCCGATCGGCGTAGCGGAGCTGTGGGCGATGTCCAGATGGGTGCCCACTGTGGAAGTCCCGAGATCCAGATAAGGCTGGACGCTCAGAGACGCGGTCTTCTCTATCAGCGCTATCATAGCAGGCGTGGCGAATACAGGAAGATCCCCGCTGCCTACCGTGGAAGCTAGATTCTCCTCCGTCACCGTGACCGACTGAGCGCCTTTGATACCCGTGTTCAACATACGCTTACGAACGATGCTTTTACTAATTAAAACGTAGATAGGGGGAACATGGGATTGGAAGAGCAGCTTTACGAAGAACTATACCAACTGAGGGAACGTCTCAGAGATGAGGGCAGAAGGGCCACGGGAAGAGTGCCCAACGTCTGCTCCGATGAGGCGCTCCAGGAAATGGCCCAGCGCAAACCTACGAAGATCGAGGACTTCATCGCCATCGTGGGTGTCGGCCAGAGATTCATAGAGGTATACGGTGAGAGCTTCCTCGCAGTTACGAGGAAATATACCGTCACCGCCGCCAAGGGTTCCAATCTGGAGGGCGAGACCGCAAAGACCCTCAGAGAGTTGGAAAAGAAGCTCATCAATATCAGCAGGGGGAACCGTCTCCTGTATCAGGGAAGGATCTCCGTCAAAAACACCTTCGATCTTATGAAGATCCCCGATCTGGACATACTCGGGCTGCTGTTCGGTACCAAGAGGATACTGAGGCTCTGCGACATCACCAACAGCAAAGAGGACGAGAAGGTCTACAGGCATCTGAACCAGGTGATCCGTGAGGTCAACAGGGAACTGAGGGACAAGGGACAGTACGACCTGTATGTAGGGTACCCCTACGTCCAGGGAAAGATGCCCAACGACGATTTCGACATCCGCGCACCGCTGGCGCTCTTCCCGGTGACGCTTGAGAAGGATGCCCGTTCCATAACGCTCACATATGACTCCTCCCGCGATGCCATGTACAACAACACCCTCATCCTGGCGTACATCAAGGCCACGGGACAGAACAAGCCGCTCCCCAACAACATCCTGGAGGACTTCGAAGAGGAATCGTTCATCGAGAACACGCTCAACTTCTTCCACATGAACGGAATCGAGATCAAATGCGAGAACACCGAGCCCATGGAATTCATCGAGTACAGGGCAGGGGAGTTCCCCGACTATCTTCCCGGGGACATGGAACTCGTACCGAACATCATCGTCGGTAAGTTCCCGACGTACTCCAGTTCTATCCAGAGGGACTTCGACGCCATCCTGTCCGGAAAGGAGATCAACGGTATCCTCACAGACCTTGTGGAGAACCTCGACAAGACCGATTTCTACTCGGACAAACCGGAGCCCCTGTCGCTGGACGACCTGAAGAAGAAGGGCATGGAGGCCTCCGAGAAGGATCTGTTCTACATCAACTCGCTCAACAGCGCCCAGGAGAACATCCTGACTGCCATCGACAGGGATGACGAGATCGTCGTCCAGGGACCTCCGGGGACAGGTAAATCACAGGTCATCACAGGACTGATAACGTCGGCGGTCGTGAAAGGAAAGACCGTCCTGATGGTCTCCGAGAAGAAGACCGCCCTGGACGTCGTATACTCCCGTCTCGGGACACTGGCGAAATACTGCCTTCTCATCGACGACGTCGGAAACAAGGACCTGTTCTACAAGCAGCTAGAGACCATGCTGGCCTCAGGAGCCCCCAAGAAGGGTACCGATCTGGAGACCATCTCTGACAGCATCGACGACGATGTCTCGATGCTAACCCGCATCGCCGATGTGATGTATACACCGGGCGACTTCGGTATCGCACCCTACAAGCTGTACGGCATGGAGAAGACCAATCTGAACGATGAACGCCAGTTCAGCGAATACAAGATCCTCAAATCCCACATAGACCCGCGCCTCCTGGCGCTCCAGTACCCCACGGTATCCGAGCTCCACAGGATGTACGACAACGAGAGCCTGATGAAGAACTTCAACGATTACAAGACGCTGTCAGGCTCCAACCCGTGGCTCACCCAGATGAAGATGAACCTCTCAGAGTTCAACATCGGTGAGATGAAGGCGGACCTCATGGACCTGGAGATGCAGATGAAGGAGTTCAACTCCAAGGGATTCATGGGAAGGCTGTTCTCGAAAGGGAAGGTCAACAGGGAGACCACCCTGATGGCCTCGAAGTATTTCGACAACTACAACCAACACACCCTCACCCTGATGATGGACGACCCCAAGAAGATCATCGATGGCCTGGACGACTACGAGAGGTTCGCATCGCTGTCCACCGTCTATTCCAAGCTCAGCTCGGACGAGAAGCTGTACGGGGACGATATCCTGTCGATCTCCGAATCCACCAAGATGAAGTTCTCGGACAGCAACGACAGGATGTTCAACTGGATCCTCAACGAGCATCTGATGAAGTTCGATGCCGAGCACAAGGACATCATGCAGCAGATTTGGGACTTCGACAGCATCATCCGCGACATGGACAGGAAGATGGAGCACAAGCGCATCCTGTGCAAGGACAAGGTCGAGGAGATCCTCCAGAACAACCTGAGATACATCTCCGAGTCCAAGAGGCGCGGCGACATCAACAGGATCATCGAA
This sequence comes from Thermoplasmata archaeon, assembly GCA_015063285.1. Lineage (NCBI taxonomy): Archaea > Methanobacteriati > Thermoplasmatota > Thermoplasmata > Thermoplasmata archaeon. The sequence continues at coordinate 7,673 of SUST01000014.1, read as the reverse complement.
TCCAAGAGGAAATGGAACCTGAACAAGTTCATCAACCGCTACGGGTACGAGCTCTTCCAGGGAGTCCGCGTATGGCTGCTGACCCCCGAGGTGGTTTCCGAGATACTCCCGCTGGAGATGGGAGTATTCGACCTGCTCATATTCGACGAGGCCTCCCAGATGTATGTGGAGAAGGGTATCCCGTCGATCTACCGTGCGAAGAAGGTCGTCGTCGCAGGGGATCACAAGCAGCTTCGTCCCTCCAGCCTGGGAGTCGGAAGGATCGAGTACGATTCCGATGAGGAGGACCTCGACGACGACGTATCCGCCGCACTGGAGGAGGAGTCACTGCTGGACCTGGCAAGGGCAAGGTATGACTCCATCCTGCTGAACTTCCACTACAGGTCGAAGTACGAGGAGCTCATAGCGTTCTCCAACTACGCGTTCTACGGAGGACGCCTATATGTGTCCCCCAATGTGATAGACCCGCCCAAACCGCCCATCGAGACCATCAAGGTGGACGGACTGTGGGAGAACAAGTCCAACATGGCCGAGGCCAAGAAGGTCATCGAACTCCTCAGGGGCATATTCACCTCCAGGAAGAACAACGAGACCATAGGTATCATCACATTCAACGCATCCCAGAGGGACCTGATCAACGATGTCCTGGATGAGGAATGCGCCAAGGACGGGGAGTTCGGAAAGCTCGTCGCCAACGAGATGAAGAGGTTCGACAACGGAGAGGATGTCGGTCTGTTCATCAAGAACATCGAGAGCGTTCAGGGAGATGAGCGTGATGTCATCGTGTTCTCCATAGGATACGCCAAGAACTCTGACGGAAGGCTGATGCAGAGATTCGGATGGCTGAACAACCGCGGTGGTGAGAACCGTCTTAACGTCGCCGTATCCAGGGCGAAGAAGAAGATCTACATCGTATCCTCATTCGAACCCAGGGAACTCCAGGTGGAGGACAACAAGAACGACGGCCCCCGCATACTGAAGAAATACCTGCAGTACGCCGATGCTATCAGCAGCGGGAACAGGGATCTGGCCGATTCCATCCTGCACTCGTTCGGTGACGACCGCTGGGTACGCACAGAGGAATTCAATTCAGGCCACATAGCCGACAAGGTCTACAACGCCCTCCTCAGGAAGGGTTACTCCGTGGAGAGGAACGTCGGTATCGGAGGATACCAGATAGACCTTGCAGTGAAACAGAACGACCGTTACATCCTGGGAATAGAATGCGACAGCCGTCTTTACGAGATCTCCGAATCGACGAGGGAGAGGGACTACCACAGGCAGAAGTACCTAGAGTCCAGAGGATGGAAAATCCACAGGGTCTGGACGCCCGGATTCTGGAAGAATCCCGACAAGGAGATCGCGGGAATAATTGATGCAATAGAGAGGGTTTGAGATGAAGACGACATTGAAAATCGAAGGCATGATGTGCGAAGGATGCGTTAGCAAGGTCAACGAGAAGCTGAACGCTCTGGGCAAGGTGAAGAAGGTCGATGTGAACCTCAAGTCGGGTAAGGCCGTCGTCGAACACGACGGGGCCACCGACGAGGAACTGATCTCGGCCGTCGTCGATGCCGGGTTCAGAGCATCTGTGAAGCACGGACTCTTCTCATGAAGACGCACGTTTTTCGCATAGGCGGAATGACATGCGCCGCCTGCTCCAGCAGGATCGAGGGAGCGATCGGAGAGATCGACGGCATCGAGAGCGTCGTGGCCAATTTCGGAAACAACACCGCCACGGTCACCTATGACGAATCGAAGGTCACGGAGGAGATGATCGGCAGGGCTGTCACCTCCGCCGGATACCAGATGATCAGCGATGACCGCGAGAAGGCCGAACAGCAGGAACTGGAAGCCCTCAAGATACAGAAGCGGGACCTGATAGTCGCCATATTGTTCGCTATCCCGCTCAGCATCATAGCCATGGGACCGATGCTGGGCCTGGATATGCCCTGGGATACCAGAACGGATTGTATCATACAGCTCGTTCTGTTCTTACCGATAATGTACTCGGGAAGACGCTTCTACAAGAAGGGCATCCCTGCACTGAAGACCAAGAGCCCCACCATGGACTCACTGGTCTCCATCAGCACCCTGGCTTCCCTTGCCATGGGACTCTATTACACCATGCTCGCTTTCTCTACTGACGAGCACATGCACATAATGCTGAGCTTCGACTCCGCAGGAATGATCATCGCACTTGTGAGCGTCGGGAAATACATGGAAGCCCGTTCGAAGCACAACACCAACGATTCCCTCAGGAAGCTGCTATCCCTGGCCCCCAGCAAGGCTACGATCATAGTGGACGGCAAGGAGTATGAGGTCGATGCGTCATCATTGATCGTCGGGGACGTCGTATTGATCCGTCCGGGGGAATCCATACCTGCGGATGGGATGGTCATAGAAGGGAGCTCGGCCGTCAACGAGTCAATGCTCACCGGGGAATCCATACCCGTCTCGAAGAATGTAGATTCGGTCGTGTACGGCGCTACGGTCAACGGTAACGGAAGCCTCAAAGTCAGGATCGAGAAGACCGGCGAAGAGACTGTCCTCTACCAGATTGCTAGGATGATCGAGATGGCCCAGGGAACGAAGGCACCTGTCGCTCATCTCGCTGATAAGATTGCAGCCAAATTCGTGCCTGCAGTCATACTGATCGCCATCGCATCAGGTATCGCGTGGTTCGTCGCAGGACAGTTCTTCCCTGACAGCGGATACGACCTAGAGTTCTGCGTCACCATCGCCATATCGGTGCTCGTGATCTCCTGTCCATGCGCACTGGGGCTGGCCACACCTCTGGCGATCGTCATAGGTACCGGCAACGGTTCGAAGCATGGGGTATTATTCAAGACAGCATCCTCCATAGAGGCTGCCGCACACATAGACACCGTGATACTGGACAAAACCGGTACGATCACCAAAGGACATCCTACCATCACCAGCATCATCACTGGACTTGATGAGAAGAAGTTCATATCCATCGTCGCAGCCGCGGAAACCGATTCGGAACACCCCCTGGCAGAGGCTGTTGTCAATTATGCTAAGGAAAATGGGATCAATCTGCCTCCTCATTCGGATTTCGAAGCGATAACCGGACAGGGGATACGCTGCAATGTGGATGGCCAGACCGTGTTGGTCGGGAACCGCGCACTCATGGAGGAGAACGGGATATCCTTCCATGAAGCCCCAGGAATCCTGGTCGCCATCGACGGTGTACCCTCAGGCTCTATCGTCGTATCGGACCCGATGAGGGACGAGAGCCCGGCTGCGATATCCTCGCTGAAATCCATGGGGGTCGATGTCATGATGGTCACTGGGGACCGTAAGGAGACGGCAGAGACCATAGCGGCACAGGCTGGAATTGACAAAGTGATAGCAGAGACCAAACCCCAGGACAAACTGGATACTGTCAAGAAGCTGCAGGTCCGCCAGAAGCATGTGGCCATGACGGGCGACGGCATCAACGATGCCCCTGCACTCACGCAGGCCGATGTCGGTCTTGCAGTGGGATCCGGGACCGATATCGCGATCGAATCGGCCGACATCGTGATGATGAACGACGACCTGAGGACGGTCCCCGCCGCTCTCGAGATTGGAAGAGCCACCCTCAAGAACATCAAGCAGAACCTGTTCTTCGCACTTGGGTACAATGCGGTCTGCATACCGATCGCCGCAGGACTCCCTGTCCTTTTCGGATACACCGATCTCGTGATGCTGATGCCTATATTGGCGGCGGCAGCTATGTCGCTCTCATCGATCTCTGTCGTATCGAATGCACTTAGGATGAGAAGGTTCGAACCCAAATCACTGAACTAATCTGGCCGATGTGACGTCAAGGGTCCCGTTGTCCCTCTTCCAAACCTTATTGGAATCTACTATCTCCAGAGGGTGGGAATGCATAGGGGAATCGAGGGTCATCGACTCGTATTCCCCTCCCTCGCCCATGATGCTGATGCCGTACTTCTCACGGAGCTTCTTCAGATCCTTAACGGCATCCGCATCGATCTCGCGTCCCAGCCATTCCTCGCCGAGGCCTTCTGCAAAGCATCCCACGATTATCGCCCTGATGCCCGACTGGAGGAACGCATCCATCAGAAGGTCCTGATCCTTCCTCCACAGAGGGGAGAACACCTTGAGGCCGAGATCGTTGCAGACCAGGTTCATCCTGTCCCATTGGTAATCGGACCAGACGGCACCGGTTATGACACCTTCGACATCCAATCCCTCCAATGCCTTCCTGAGCCCTTCCATGTCCCCCTCCTCGGTACCGGTGCTCGGAGCCGTGACAAGTTCCTTTCCCATGGACTCGGCCATGAGAGGGACCACCGAGAGGTTCGGCGTATGGAAGATCCATGATGCCTTGTCCTCCGGCTTCACATTGACCAAGTAAGGTACGTCGTGTCCCATCTGCTCCATGATGTACAGCGAGAAAGTGGAGTCCTTTCCGCCGGAATACAGGGATGCTAGCCTCATATGCACACATGCACGCTCCCGCGGTAAAAGAATGTTTTTTATTATGGTGCATTCTGGGGAATACCGAGGGACACAATGAGTCTTGATGCGAACGCGATGAAGAAACTGGTCGCCAGGGAAGCTGTTGACAGGTACGTCAAGGACGGTATGGCAGTCGGACTCGGGACCGGATCCACCGCGAAGTTCATGATCGAGAGGATCGGCGAACTCGTCGCAGAAGGCTGGGACCTCACATGCACGGCCACATCCTTCCAGAGCGAGGAACTAGCAAGGAGCCTCGGCATCAAGATTGTGGAACTCGACGAGATCGGTACCCTAAACGTCACCATCGACGGTGCGGACGAGGTCGACCCCAACATGCAGCTTATCAAGGGACTCGGAGGAGCACTCCTCAGGGAGAAGATCGTGGCTGCGGCCACCGAGAAGGAGATCATCATCGCCGACGAATCCAAACTCGTGGAGAAGCTCGGTACAAAGGCACCACTTCCGGTGGAAGTCCTCAGATTCGGCCACAAGCATACCAAATTCGCGCTGGAGCAACAGGGCTGCAAGGCAGAGCTGAGGATAAGGGACGGAGAACCCATCGTGACCGACAGCGGCAACTACATCTACGACTGCAAGTTCGAGGCGATCGAGAAACCGTTCTTCCTGGAATCGAGGATCGACGTCATCCCCGGAGTGGTCGAGAACGGCCTGTTCCTGAACACGGCCTACGATGTGCTCATATCGAAACCCGACGGAGGGATCGAGAGCATGTCCGATGCCATGATCAAGAAGAGACCAGACGATATCAATATAATGTAATCGCGCGTGAGTGATGGTATCAAGTTTTTATATAACTTCGATAATAGCACGCCCGATTCAATTCAAGGTGAATACCATGAAAATGCCCAGAACAATCAAAAGATACTGCCCGACCTGCAAGGCCCACACCGAGCAAGAGGTGGAGAGGGTCAAGAAGAAGAAGGCAAGTGAACTCAAATGGGGTCAGAGGAGATTCAGAAAAGTGACCGCTGGTTACGGAGGTTTCCCCAGGCCTAAACCCGAAGGAAGAGAGAAGCCCACCAAGAGGATCAACCTCAGGTACAGATGCACCCAGTGCAAGAAGGCCAACATCTCCCCCTGCATCCGTGCCAAGAAATTCGAACTCGTGGAGTGATTATCATGACCGGAGATTTCATCAAGATCAAATGCCCCGACTGCGAAAACGAGCAGATCGCTTTCAAGAAGGCAGCGACCAAGGTCACCTGCCACGTCTGCGGTGCAACCCTCATCGTCCCCAAGGGCGGTGTCGGAGACATCAAGGGCGAAGTCATTGAGGTAGTCAACTGATGTCAAGGGTCAGGGGACTTCCCGAGAACGGTGAGCTCGTAGTCTGCACCGTCAAGAGCGTGAAGAACTTCGGAGCATTCGTCACTCTGGACGAGTACGATGACAAGGAAGGATTCATTCACGTAAGGGATGTCGCCACTGGCTGGGTTAAGTACATCAGGGACTTCGTCAGAGAAGGACAAAAAATCGTCTGCAAAGTTCTGGGCGTGGATTCAACCAAAGGTCACATCGACCTTTCTTTAAAATCCGTCAACGAACACCAGAAGCGCGAGAAGATCCAGCAATGGAAGAACGAGAAGAAGGCAGAGAAACTTCTCGAGATCGTCGCTGAAAGGATGGGAATTGACATAGACAAGGCATACAAGCAGTTCGGGGACGAACTCCTGGATGCCTACGAGACACTGTACAGTGCCTTCGAATCAGCGGTCGCTTACCCCGATGATTTCCTTTCGGAATTCAAGGGGAAGTGGACCGATACTTTTATGGAAGTCGCGAAGGAGAACGTCGCAGCACCCATGGTGCAGATCGACGGAATCCTCGAGATGAGCTCTTCAGCACCTGACGGAATGGAGCTCATCAAGACCGCACTCATGGCCGGCCTCGCAGCCGCCGACGGATCCTCAGTGGAGATCACCTGTGTGGGATGCCCCAGATACAGGATCCTCGTCACAGCTGCCGATTACAAAGAGGCAGAGGACATCATGAAGACCGTTAGCAACACGGCCATCGAATCCCTTACATCGAACGACGGCACTGCGGTGCTCAAACGTGAGAGCAAGTGAGATGAAAAGCGAAATCCGCAAATGCAACGACTGTGCCAGATATACACTTTCTATGGTATGTCCGATCTGCGGTAAAGCTACTGTGAACCCGATACCTCCGAGATATTCCCCGGAGGATCGCATGGGGGAATACCGCCGCAAGGCGATACTCGAGGAGTATGGAGAGAATGGAAAGCATCATAACGTATGAGTGCAGACCCGAATTCAAGAATCTCATCTTCATAGAGGGGCTGCCCGGGGTCGGGAACGTCGGTAAGATCGCAGCGGACTTCATCAGCTACAAATTGGATGCGAAGAGGATGGCCACCATCCTCAGCAGCGAACTGCCCCCGCAGGTCTTCGTGGATTCTGACAGCTATTTCTATTCTGCATGCAACGAGCTTTGGTACGTGAAGGACGTCAACGGCCACGACATCCTCTTCCTGCAGGGAGACTATCAGGCATCGACACCTCAGGGACAGTTCGAACTATGCAAGTTCATCTTCGACAAGATCATCGGATACGATCCCAAACTGATCATCACTCTGGGCGGATACGGATTGGGAGAGGTCGTGAAGGAACCCCGCGTGCTTGCAGTGAGCAACGATTCGAAGATCAAGTCGATGCTTGAGAAGAAGGGTGCCCAATTCCGTCCCAACGAACCTCAGGGCGGCATCGTGGGAGCGGCAGCGATGTTCCTGCTCCTCGCCAACGAATACGATATCGATGCAGCATGCCTTATGGGAGAAACGTCGGGCTTCCTTCTGGATCACAAGAGCGCCAAATGTGTGGTAGATGTGCTGTGCAAAGTTCTTGGAATAGAACTGGACACGGCCGAGATGCAGGATGACATCCAGCAGGTAGAGCAGATCAACAATGAGGTACAGGCTCTGGCTGAGACCAATCCTGAGGATTTATCCTACTTCCGCTGATATCACCAACGGCTTTTTATAATGGGTACGCATCCCCAAATCTAAGTCCCCACTTAGCTCAGACTGGCTAGAGCGGCTGACTGTAGAGTGTTTTCGGTAAAACCCGATACAGCCGCTGAAATCAGCAGGTCCCCTGTTCAAATCAGGGAGTGGGGACCATCCTTATCCAGCATCT
>SUST01000013.1 GCA_015063285.1 Thermoplasmata archaeon | reverse complement strand
GCGATTCCGCCCATGTTCCTGATATCCTGGACCCATCCGCTGATGGTCACGGTACCGTCGCCTACGGCGATGTTGCTGGAATCCTTGAATGCTGTCATAATGTTCAACCCGATTGATTCCTCGTTTATATTGTATTCACTTCTTCTTCGCCTGGTTGGCGACCGCGTTCATCTTAGCGTTGACGGCGTCCTGATCCCCCAAATACCTCTTAGAGATAACGTTGAAATCCTTGTCGAACTCATAGACCAGGGGAACACCGGTAGGTATGTTGACCCCCACGATTTCCTCGTCGGATATGTTCTCGAAGTACTTCACCAGTGCGCGCAGGGAATTCCCGTGTGCAGCGATGATTATCCTGTCTCCGGCCAACATCCTCGGCCTGATAACGTCATTGAAGAAAGGTACCGCCCTTGCCACGGTATCCTTGAGACTCTCGGTCAGAGGCAGATTCTCCTTGGGGATCCCCCTGTACTGCTCCTGCAGAGCTGGATTCCTCTCGTCATCCTCTGCCAGTGTGGGCGGAGGAATATCGTATGATCTGCGCCACTTCTTGACCTGGTCCTCGCCGTATTTCTCTGCGGTCTCGGCCTTGTTGAGTCCCTGGAGGGCCCCGTAGTGCCTCTCGTTGAGTTTCCAGGATTTGATGACCGGAAGCCATTCACGATCCATCTGATCGAGTGCGATGTTCAAAGTGTGGATAGCACGCTTCAGGTATGATGTATAGCATACATCGAAATCGAAGCCTTCGTCCTTCAGGAGCTTTCCAGCAGATTTGGCCTCCTCCCTTCCGGTATCGGAGAGATCGACATCAGTCCAGCCGGTGAATAGGTTCTTCTTATTCCAGTCGCTCTCTCCGTGGCGGAGGAGAACGAGGGTCATGTTTCCTGTCATATGGTGGGCCATCTCCCGCTACGTTATAACGCTTTTTCGGTCGGAAGCGTATGATGGCCCCGGTGTGCTCGTACATATGTGCCATGAAGACTCCTATAATTTTAATAGAAGTCAGCATATCAACATTCCAATACAGGTTGTTTATCATGTCTGCAGAAAAAGTCACAGTTTCCATCATCAAGGCCGATGTGGGATCAGTCGTTGGACACGCAAGGCCCCACCCCTCGATGCTCGATGCTGCAAGGAACGTCCTCAAGGACGCTCAGAAAGCAGGAACAATAGAGGATTTCTACGTCACCCGTGTCGGTGATGACATCAACCTCTACATGACACACTACAAGGGAGAGAACAACAAGGATGTTCACGGAGCCGCATGGGAGTGCTTCCAGCAGGCTACCAAGATTGCCAAGAAGATGAAGCTCTACGCAGCTGGACAGGACATCCTCACTGATGCATTCTCCGGAAACGTCAAGGGAGCAGGACCCGGTTCTGCCGAGATGACCTTTGAGGAGAGGGGATCCGAGCCTCTTCTGTTCTTCATGGCAGATAAGACAGAGCCCTCCGCATACACACTCCCGCTCACAAGGATCTTCATGGACCCCTTCACAACCACCGGACTTGTCATCGACAAGAGGGCAAAGCAGGGATTCGACTTCGAGATCCAGGACGTCATGGCCAACAAGAAGGTCGTTATGTCCGCTCCCGAGGAGTCCTGGAGCATCCTGTCCCTTCTCGGAGACACCTCCAGATACGCCATCAAGAGAGTCAACTCAAGGGCCGGAATCGGTCCCGCAGCTGTCGTTTCCACCGACAAGCTCAACATGACAGCCGGAAGGTATGTCGGAAAGGACGACCCTGTCTGCATCTGCAGATGCCAGAGCGGTCTCCCCTCCGTCGGAGAGTACACACAGCCCTTCCTCAACAGCACCATGCTCGTTGCAGGATGGATGAGGGGATCGCACATCGGTGCATTCTACCCCTGCTCCCCAGAGGACTCCGACCCCACGTACTACGACGGACCACCAAGAGTCTGCTGTCTCGGATTCCAGCTCAACAACGGAAAGCTCCAGGGACTCGAGCCCTACGGAGCAAAGAACGGAGAGCACATCCCCGTGGACTTCTTTGGAACCTCTACCTTCGATGAGGCACGCAGGAACGCCATCAGGGCAAGCAAGTTCATGAGATCCCAGGGACCCTTCGTCCCCTCGATCCTCGGAGCGGAGGAGATGGAATACACCTCCAGGCCCGATGTCCTCAAGGAGCTGACAAGCAGGTTCGTCTCTCTCGACGAGAAGGCCGCGACCAAGAAAGCTCCTGCCAAGAAGACTGCTTCCAAGAAGAAGAAAGTCGAAGTCGAGTGAATCAAATGAGTGCAAAGGATCCCGTCGTCATAGTGAACTTCAAGGTTTACTCAGAGGTCGAGAGTGTAAAGAGCCTCAATCTGGCAGAGAAATGCCAAATTGTGGCTGAGGAGACCGGTGCGAACATCATCGTCTGCCCTCCGATGGTAGAACTATCGTATGTGGCCGACCAGATCGAAATCCCCGTCTACTCCCAGAACGTCGACCCCCGCAAACCTGGTTCCGGAACGGGATTCACCACCCCTTCGCTCGTCAAAGCAGCAGGTGCCTCAGGCACACTGATAAACCATTCGGAACACAAGCAGCCCGCAGAAGATGTGGGCACTTGTGTCCAGATGTGCAAGGACTTGGGATTGACCACATGCGTCTGCGCGGATACTGTGGACATCGCCAAGGACCTTGCCGTATTCTCCCCCTATTACATCGCAGTCGAGCCTCCAGAGCTCATCGGAGGCGACATATCGGTCACTTCAGCGAATCCTTCGATAGTCACCAACACAGTCGAGACCGTCAAGGGTGTGAACAAAGAGATCAAGGTCCTGTGCGGTGCAGGAGTCAAGAACGGCGGCGATGTCAAAGCGGCCGTAGACCTCGGAGCAGAAGGCGTTCTTTTGGCCTCAGGTGTAGTCAAAGCGGCTGATCCAGAGGCTGTTATCAGAGACCTGATCAAGTTCATCTAAATCGTGCTGGCCAAACCATTTTATCGCTAGTTTTTCATAGCGTGGGCATGAAGAAATTACTGACCGCGATTCTTATTCTGGCGTTATCCTTCACCGTTTGTTCCATCGCAATTGAAAACGATGGAGCAAGCGGAGATGTTGTCCTGTATGAAATCAAATCAGCAGGTACGGACGAAGGGTTCACCCTTTACAACTCCGGAAGCTCCGCAGTTGATTTGAAGAACTATTCGCTGACCGACAACGAAGGTAAACTGGTCTTCGAGGAAACCATAATGTTGGATTCCAAAGAGACCATCACAATTGTGAAAGCAGATGATACCAAGGACTCTTATTTCATCAACCACGCTGATTCCTATTACCTGTACGGAGAGAAAGGAATCAAGGCAAGCAGTAATTTCTCTTTGAACGACAAAGGCGATGATCTATTCCTCAAGAAAGGAGAAACGATCATCGATGCTTTCTTCTTCGGTAATGTCACCGTCTCTGAAGGTACAGAATGGGTCGGCGAACCTTATCCTTCGATGTCCAAGAAATCCAATGATTTCGCCGTTAGAAGTGATTTCTCCACATCATCTGCAAAATCGTACTACCGCTGGGGAGTAATGCCCAATTACTTCGATCCCGACCTACAATACGATGCCAAAGTCACCCCGTTCCTGTTCCCCAACAGTGGGGGCATACCTGTATTCGAGACACTCGAGAAGGCCGAGAAGAACGTCTACATCACGATGTATGAGCTCACCAACACCAATCTTTACGGATTGCTGAAGGAACTCCAAGATAAAGGTGTAAAGGTAACGATACTGCTCGAAAAGAGCCCCCTAGGCTACAGCACTTTGGCATCGGATGCCAAGAAGATGAAAGCGGTCATCGATGCGGGAGGAGAGGTAAGGTTCATCGGCGGAGATCTGTCCAGATACACTTACGTGCATGCAAAATACTGTATAGTGGACGAGAAGACGGTCATCGTGACCTCAGAGAATTGGGTCACGGACAATCTGAACGGTAAGGTCGTAAAGAATGCTGAGGATGGTAAGGGCAATCGCGGATGGGGTGCCATAGTTGAGAGCAAAGAGTATGCATCCTATATGCTGAATGTATTCAACAACGACTATTCCATGCAGTACGGAGACGTCATCACATTCGAGGCGTTCCTCCCCAACGTCGAAGCTGCAACGGTCTACTACGAAAAACCGAGGGACACGTACCCCACCGTTACATATACGGCCAAGGTAACGCCTGTGATGTCACCTACCAGTTCTTTGTATGCAACTAACTATTACATAGACAAAGCATCAACCAGAGTCTATTCTCAGCAACAGAGCCTTACCAGCTCCTATTTGGACTTCGATAAGGAATCACCCATGAAACATTTAGCAGACCAGGCTTCGAAAGGTGTTGATACGAAGTTCATTCTCAACTCCGCTGTCGATGCAGACGAAGCGAAGAAGGCGGTGGCGCAGATCAACATGACCTCCAAGATCAAGGCTGCAGCGATGTCCAAGCCTTACGTTCACAACAAAGGAGTGATATCGGACAATACAACCCTGGTCAGTTCAGTTAACTGGACAACAACATCCTTTACCGACAACAGGGAGATGTGTGTGGTCATAGCATCAAAAGATGTGGCTGACTTCTACGCTGCCGAATATACCATAGATTTCGATAAGAACTACATCTATTCCGGATTGGATGTGACCCTCACAGAGGTCAAGGATCACTATGATTCCGCTGGAGAAATAACAGCATTGGCCAATGTAGAACAGACGGGAACCTTCACTTATGAGTGGGATCTTGACGGTACGGTCAAAACAACTTCAGTACCTCGCACTGTCTTCAATGTCAACGACGGAACACACGTGCTGAAGGTCAAGGTAACCGATTCCGAAGGCAACCAGGGAATGGATTCCAAGAAGTTCACTGTAGGAAAAGACGATCCCGGGTCGGGAGACAGCTTCTTTGACAAGATCAAACCGTATCTGGCACCCATCGCTATCGTCCTGCTTGCAATAATAGCCGCCATATTCAAACTGTCTACCGGCGGCAAGAAAAAGAAGAAAGGAAAGAAGGGCAAGAAGAGATGATCATCTATAGGAACATGAAGCCTGAGGACATGGTATCCGTCTATGCCCTCATGAACTCAAATCTGGATGGAACGTTCTCACTGGACGTCATCCAGTACTTCATGTCCTTCTGGCCGGAAGGCCAGTATGTCGCCGTCGACCTCTTCGGTAACCTGGTAGGCGCTTTGTGCGGGACAAGGCTTAACAACGGCAGAGCATCCATTGCCCTGTTCGCTGTAGACTCCAAATACAGGGGACAGGGCATTGGGAGCAAACTCTTCGATACTTTCAGAACGAAATGCTACATGTCAGGCTACACAGAGATGCAGCTCGAACTCCGTACGGACAATTCATCGGCATACAAGTTCTACACTAAACGCGGATTCACCATCACTGAGAAGGTCTTCGACCTATACGGTCCGGGCGAGAACGGCTACAGGATGGTGGCTAGAATCAGTCACGCTTCATCGTGAACAGAGCGTAGAGAGTAACTGCGAATACGGCCACGATAGCCGCTATCAGAGCATAATCGAAAGTAGACATGCCTGAATCCTTGGAATCATCAGGGAGTTCTGGCCTCTCAGTTGTGTAGGACAATAGGTAGAATTTCTGGTGCTTTCCTGCTGCGAAATCGATCTGAGAATCGTATTCTGCTGTGGTAAGGATATCGAACCCTTCTGTCTGAGGATCCTGGACATAGATAGCGTTGCAAACCAGCGGATCCACATTCATATGGATGTTAACGGTGCATTTATCCAAGATATTGCTGTCGATACCTCTGATATCAAGCCTCAGTTCCTTATCGAAATCTCCGGATCCAGAAGATCCTGTGAGTGCGATCACGAACTGGTTACCGCTGATCTTGGAACCATCGGTTGATATGACGACAGTGGCCTTTCCTTCTCCAAGTGTCGCCGTGATGCTCTCTATGGCATCCTCATCCTGCAAGCTTATCACAACGGCGTCCCTTTGAGACATGACCTTGATGGAGTCGGTAGAGCTCGAATAATAGACGAAGTCCGCTAGATATCCGATACCTTCGAGTTCACCGTTGACTTCAGATGAAGACCTGCACTGGATGACCGAGTTATTGACCATCTTTCCCTCGATATTGAGTGTTCCGCAAAGGACTATGTCCTCCACATTATACATGGTTGCTCCCTTCGGGACCGTGAATACTGCGTCCGTCTGTATGTAGAACCTGGTGTTGAGCGAGAGGATGGATCCCGCAGACAGTGTACTTGATGATATGGAAGGCCAGACACCGTCATCTGCATAGACCTTGGAAGATTCATTGTTCAGATTAAACGAATCCATGACTGAACTTGCGTAGGGATTCTGCCCTATCTTGTAATTGTTGAAGTGATAGGCCGATGTCCTGCGCTCATTAAGGAAGGCCGTATCGTTGTAAACGGTAACATCGGGGGCATCGATGACCACCATGTGAGTGGGAACACTGGCCAGTGTATCGCCGTTGCACAACATCTTGGGCATATTGATGATCCCTGCACCTATGATGCAGTTCTTGACAGTAACCATGCTTCCGATACGGACGTTTACGTCGCCGCTCACATAGGATGTTGCCATGCCTGACATGATCCTGTTCGACGTGTGCTCGGTATTCGCACCAAGGCAGAGATAATCTATCTCTCCCGATACGAAATCATACTGGAGATATCCTATCTTGGAGGACACATTCGTCATATAGCCGATGTGTGCCCCTGTCAATGCGACATGTACATTGGAGTACTTTCCGTTCTCACCGGTCGTATACAGCCTGTTGACGGTCATTCCTTGGCCTATGTCAAGATATAAGGTGTTTACCGAAAGCATCTGTGAAGACGGATTGAACAGATCGACCGTTCCCGAAATGAAATCCAGATCCGCTGTGCGTATGGGTGTGGGAAGCGCCTCGTAAGATGTGGACATGTATTGCTTGATGCTGTTGGTTATTGACATCAATGAAAAGGATTGTATGCTCCCGCTGACCATGGTGAAATGAACATTTATGGCAGCGTTCATCGATGTTTTGCTATCGATAGAGAATAGAGTGAGTTTACCCACGGTAGCACCGTCGAAGACTATCTCCATGTTTTCCTTGGCCAGACTCATTTCGCGCACGGTCAGGTCCTTGCTCTTGACAGTCTTGGAGAACCATTGGGAAGGGTGGCTTTCAGTGACCTTGTAGTCGCCATATGCCTTGAATGTCATCACAGTATTGCCTTCTGAATCTGCAGTGATTATGACATCTGCGTCAGGATACAGTTCTTCGGGATGCGGTCCTTCTTCCACCACGGGCTTCTCCTTGGCTGCATCCATGGCGACAGCTGACATCGCTAAACACGACAGAATCAGCATCGATACGGCCAGAAGAACGAACCCGTTCCTACTCATTGATACAAAAATCTGGTCTATATATAAAGCGGTTTGTTGAAAATACTCAGTGAAATGATAAGCCAACGACGTGTATGGAAGAATGAAAGATGGCGGCAGGGCGAACCGTACCGCCGCAATTGTTTGTTCAGGAGAACATCGAATCGTCCAGATGCTCTGTCTCGAAGTAGTATCCGGAACGTTCTTTCTGAGCCGAGGATACGTCCTTGGAGAGACCTTTGTTGTAGGAACCGTAACGCTCCTTGATCTGCTCCTCGACGCTTCTCGATCTCCTGAGTGCACGATTGATGTGGTCGCCGGTTATGTACTTCGCACCTTCGAGGACGGCTATGTCTCCGGCAGACCTGATGAGTCCGCCCAGCTCCCTCAGTCTGAGAGTGAGGGAATTGTTCTGGTTGTCCAGTTTGGCGCGTCTCTTTCCTTCGGCGATGATCTTCTCGACAGCCTCGATGGTAGCATGCGGGATGTGTCCGTCGATCTGGACCTCCTGAGCCACGAACTGGGCGTACCTGGCGCGGTTGTGAGGGGTATCAGGCATTGCTATGTCCACCAGGACCTCGTATCCGTTTCCGACGATCCTTGACCTCAGCGGGGAGAGGATGTTCTCCAAGTCCTGTATGTTACAGGCCGCTACGAGGATGAAATCGCAAGGCACAGAATCCACCTTGACGCTTGCTCCGGCTGACTGGGGGTTCCTACCGGTGATGGGGAACACCTTGTCCTGCATAGCGGTAAGGATGTATCTCTGCAGGTCCTTGAGGTGTGAGATCTCATCGATGAATAGAACTCCTTCGTGAGCCTCGTGGATCGAACCTGCAACGATTCTCTCGTATGCGGGGGAACCGAGTTTCTCATGACCTCCGTAAGGATCGTGGCGGACATCTCCCAAGAGTTCTGTCTCGGATGCACCGGTGGCCAGAACGAATGGGTTCCTCCTGAGTTTCACAAGGACCTTCTCGTTGCTAGTGGTGCGGAGTTCGGCCCTCTTCTCGATGGCATCCTTATCCAGCATGCGGACCTTGTCGCCAGCACGCTCAAAGATGACCTGTTCGTCATTCCTTCCGCGTGTAGTGACCTTCTCTTTTCCGGCTGTGATCTCAGGCATAGGCATGTCCAACATGCCACCGAGGTTGCTTAGTAGATCCTGGAAGGGATTGCTCTTGTTCGCTGTCGCATCCAATTTGGTCTGGTTGCAATGGGGGCAGGAAAGGTCTGTAGGAAGCGAATAGCCTCCGCAGAACTTACACCTGTATCCCAAATGCTCGGCAACGGACGGAGGCGCCTGTTCAGGCGTCAGCAGAATGCCTATGGATGCTGATTTCATATCCTCCTCCTTGAGGACCTCTTCCGCACTGAGGACGGAAAGCAGAGGCCTCTCAGGATTCTCGGGATTCTTGACGACACGGACCTCCTGCGTAGGTGCAGGAAGGTTCATCGACAGTGCGCGTGCGATCATCGACTTACCGGTACCGGGAGGACCTACGAGCAGCAGATGCCTGCGCTGTTTGGCAGCGATCTTCGCCAGCTCGATGGCTTCCTCCTGACCGAGGACCCTGTCAAGAGGGTCCTTCGGCAGAAGGATCTCGGCGGTCGACTTCATTCCCTGGACGTCTTCCCAGGTCTCGACGTGTTTCTGTTTGGCCATGGTAATCAGACGAGATCTTCCTTAGTTAGTATGGTCACATCTGTGGGCATCTTGGAGATGTTTCCCTTACGGGTTCCGACAACGGTCTTGATTCCCTTCTCCGAGGATACATCGATGATCCTCTGGGAGATGACTCCATCGAAGACGATGGCTGCAACATCGTCGCCATCCTCTTTCAATGAGTTGACGAGGCTCTTGACAGCCACCTGCCTGATGACATTGTTATCAGCATCCAGCACAGTAGCGTTGTGTGTTGTTGAGAGTCCGAGGAGCATGTCACGGAATGCTTCTTGCTCAGGAGTCAGAACCTTATCAGTTATGAGCTTCTTCCCGCGGAGGGACCTTGCCTTTTTGGCTTCCTTAGGCTTCTCGACGGCTTCGGCCTCTTCTTCCTTTGGTTCTGCGGATGCTTCGAAATCTTCAGAGGCGTCCGTTACGGGTTCCTCTGCAGACTCCTCATCCTTCTTCCTCTTGGTGGATTTCCTGGGCCTCTCTTCTGCATCCTTCTTCCTCTTGGTGGATTTCCTGGGCCTCTCTTCCTCGGCAGGCACCTCGTGTTCCTCCTCAGGCTGCTCGATCGGGGTCTCCTGAGCTTCGATCTCAGGTTCATCGCGGTCGAGGAAGGTCTCCATCTCCCTCTCCTCTTTCTCTTCCCTCTCCTGGCGCTCCTCGCGCTTCTTCCTGTATTTGTCGAGGGCTTCGTTGTTGAATCTCTCCTTGCGGTGCTCGTCGCGGTCTCTGCGCTCCTCGCGCCTGTCCTCACGGTCGTGACGATCCTTCCTGTCACGCCTGTCACGCCTGTCCTCACGGTCGTGACGGTCCTTCCTGTCACGCCTGTAGTCTCCCTCAGGCTCGAAATTATCGAGTTCTTCGAATGACTTTTCTTCAAAGCTGAGGTTGTTCATCTCCATGTACTGGTCTCCGGGGACCTTGTTGCGAAGACACTTGACAATCTGCTTAGAGGATAATTCCTCGACCTCGTGTGCACGCGGGGCACGGGCGACGAAATCGACCTCTGCAACCTGGAAGAGCTCCCTGAGGATGAGCTCTCCTCCTCTGTCACCGTCGGTGAACGCCGTAACGACCCTCTCTTTGGAGAGTTCCTGGACAGTCTTGGGGATGTTGGTACCCTCTACTGCGATAGCATTCTTGATTCCTGCCTTCAGAAGGTTCAGAACATCTGACCTTCCTTCGACGATGATGATCGCCTCGGAATCCTTGACATTGGGTCCGGCGGGACATCTGTCAGGTCCGTAGGTGGTGATCTCCTCTACCTGAACGCTCTGCTTCACGCTGTTCATGAGGTTCGTGCTTGAGCCTTCGGACTGTTTCATGAGTTCATTGAGCAGCTCTTTTGCACGTTCAACAACCTTCTCTCTCTTTGTTACACGGACATCCTCGATTCCGAGAACGTGTACGGATGCCTTGCAGGGTCCGACGCGGTCAACAGTCTCAAGAGCGGATGCCAGAATTACTGTCTCGACCTGGTCGAGACTGGATGACATGTAGATTATTCCCTCGGATTTTCCGCCTTTGGTAACGGTCTCCACCTCGATTCTTCCGATCCTTCCGGATTTCTGCAGGTCTCTGAGGTCCAGTTCATCTCCAAGGAGTCCTTCAGTCTGTCCAAAGATTGCACCGACTACATCCGGTCTGTCAATGACTCCATCGGCTGTAATCTTCGCTTTTACCATGTATTTTGTTGCATTGGGATCAATGTTCATTTGCACCCTCCAGGGTGTTTATGAGAGAATCCTCTGATCCCTGCTCTGCATCCCTAACCGCAACCGCCGTCTGGCAGTGCGCCCATATTTAACCAAACCGTGGATTTTCGTATGTCGGGTCGGTCGCTCCGTTGCCCGAATCCTTAGTTTTCGCCCCACAGGGCGAGTGATGATCGTGATATTGTATGTGTGAACAGGGATAGTATTCTCCCTGTTTGAGACATTCTAAATCTTATATATAAATAAGAGGGAGTGTCGCTCCATCACATCGTTATGATGGAGATTTCTGGTTGTTCTTTGGCAATCTCCATTACATCGTCATCACAGGAAAACAGCAATACCTGCATCTCATCGGACAGTGCAGATAATGCCTCGATAGCACCCTTCTTTCTCACGTTGTCAAACGGCAGCAGAACATCGTCCAGAATGATCGGGATCTCTCCTCTCCCCATCTCCTTGGCGATAGCAAGTTTGATCGAAAGAAGGATCTGCGCGCGAAGTCCGGTACTCCATTGTTTGGGATTCTTTGGTTCACCGTTCGAGATCACAGATATGTCTGTGTTTCTGGGATCCAAATCCAAACGGCATGAACCATTCGTCATCAGCCCAAGATATCTGTCCGCAGTGCTGATTACATCTGGATGAACATTCTCATATAGGTCGGCACACGCATCTTGTACAATCAGAGATGAAACCAACGATACCGCCCCTTCACGTAGTACCTTGCCCTTTTCAGAGCTTACAGTGTACGAACTGTCGATCAGCGAATCTAGTTCTTTGGTATCCAGGATGTTTTTCATCATCTCTTCTATCTTTCCTTTCTCCGCACTTAACGAAGCATATTCCGACATATCGATGTCAATTTTGACGATATCTGGTAGAGGCCTATCGGGATCCAATCCGGATATTCTGATGTTGGACTCCAAGGTGGCTATGGTGGCCTTACAGGACCTCAGCTGCGCCGTGCTCTCGAAAGCTTTCTTATAACCCTGCTCTCCCCCGTATTGGGCGAGGAAACCCAGGAGTTTGTTATCTGCTTTGAGGTATTCGGTTCTGGCCGTCAAACAAGGCTCCCTGGTGGCATCCAGTGCATTCAGTTTGACAAGGATTCCGGCCATGTTTCTCAGATCAACGTCCGTGCTGATGGGTTCGATACGCAATTCGTTGGACAGAACCCTAACCTCAGCCTCATAATTGGAAATCCACGGATCAGGCCCCTCAGTTTTGATCGTCGTCTTTGTACCTCTCATTCTGAAATACACAAAGGCAATGACGGCCAGTATCGCAATATCAGCAACAATAGGGATGGTAACATCCAGTCCGGGAATTAGCCAAACAGCCACTGCGGCAATAGCCAATAACGCCATCAAAACAAACGGCATCTTTGAGTTTGAGACCTGGACATGTTCCGCAGGCCTAGATATCCGCGCATGGTATTCCGGTTGTCTATCTACAACAGACTGGATGCGTGGACGCAATTGAAGCAGTTTGCTCTCATCCTGTCCCGGCAGTGCATATATCTGCTGCCTGCGATTCTGCTCGAGTGCTTCATACGCGGCCTTCTTAGATTCGGCATCGTTTTTCAGGGATTCGTAAGTGTCTTGAGCACCGTCCTGCAGAATCGGGCCCTTCATCAATTCATCCCTCTTAGCTCTGCATGCCGTAAGACTGTCGAAATTCGATTTCTGCGATTCAACCTTGGAGTATTGATTGTTATTCTCGATGGCTTTCTTATTCGCATAATCTAACTTCTGCAGCCTTTCCTCCAATTCCATGCGTCTGCCGTTCAGTTCAGAATAGGACTCTACATGAGAACGCAACTCGCCGATCTTCTTCAGTATCTCATCCTCATTTCTTTGGATGGCATTGATGGCGGAAGGGGACGTCGATGTCTTCCCGATAAGCCTTTCCCAGTCAGCATCTATGCTCTTGATGACATCAGGCATAGATTCACCTCCGGGGATGGTCAGGAATTTGGACCTTATGTCACCGTTAGAAAGTGTAGCCATTTCATCCAGACCCTCTCTGTTCATTGCAAAAATGTTACGATACAGAACAGGCTCTATGTCAGAAACGCATTCGGGAGCATCCCCTTTATGTCCGGTCTTCCCTTCCATGAAAACTCTTTTTTCCAGTCCGTTTTCCTCATACACGATCGTACCTGAATCCGTCTTCATGCGTTCAGGATACGAGCTTTTATTGCTCTTATTGGGAACCAGGGTACAGCGGATGAATTCCATGGTGGTGCTTTTGCCAGACTCGTTGGGACCATAGAAGACATTGAGGCCTGGATTCA
Organism: Thermoplasmata archaeon; assembly: GCA_015063285.1. Classification (NCBI taxonomy): domain Archaea; kingdom Methanobacteriati; phylum Thermoplasmatota; class Thermoplasmata; species Thermoplasmata archaeon. Next base: position 23,829 of record SUST01000013.1, on the reverse strand, counting down.
GATTGAAAGTCTTTCCTTTCAATCTCCCAAATGAATCGATGACTATGGACTTCAGCCTCATCATGCCACCTCCATCTTGGCAATGATGGACCTCATGGAATCCGAAACGATGCTGCGGATCTCTTCTTCAGTCATGGACATGTATATGTCACGATATTTCGCAGCATTCCTGTTCTGGCAGATGATATCGACGATCTGTTCCTTGGTCATTGACATTATCTTGTTACCGGAACGTACTATGGCAGCAGCCATGTCTTTACCGTCAGATCTGGATTCCAGATCGATGCTGGAAATCGTATTCAGCTTGATAGATGATATGGTACACCCTGTTGATGAGGAGATGGCTGAAGAAACGTCACTCGTCTTTATACGCAGCATTGTATCCAGATCACCACTTCCGACAAAGGTCAACCTGCATACTGAGGACCTGTCCACTTTACCAGATAGGTCCTTGATGATTTCGTTCAGATTCTTTCTTGTTATGTCTACAGACAGATCCTCCCATCTGTATTTGCTGGTTGGAATGAAATCTAACGATGAAACCCTCCCTTCTGAAACGGTGACTAGATAAGCACCTTTTTGCCCGGTCTCTTTGAAGCTGCGCCCTTGGATATTACCCGGATAGACAACATAAGGACTTGTGGACACAATTTCCCTCTTATGGATGTGCCCAAGTGCCCAGTAATCCACTGACTTTCCAATCAGGTCGGACATCTTGCATGGAGCGTAGGGATAACCTTCAGAGACCGAATCCAGATCGCAATGGATGCAGGCTATGGTGAACTTGTCCCCGCTGCCCTCGAGCATCGAAGCGAGGTTTCTGGTCTCGTGGGAAGTGGAATAGCTGATGCCGACGATCTCCACGCCATCGGTTATTTCAATCTTTTCTGGTTCCGTCCCGAACTCATGCACGTTTTCAGGATATGCTATCGCCCCATCCCAACTGGTAGCGCTGTCGTGATTGCCTCTGCATATGTAAACGGGCACATCCAATCTGTCCAGCTGATTTGAAAACCATGCTCTGGTAGAAGGCAGCTCATTGCTGTCATCGTAGACGTCTCCAGATATCACCAACGCATCGACGGATCTGTCAATAGAGATGTCGATGATACGTTCGAACGATTCCATCACAGACTTCCTCATCCTCTCGGCCATCTCCCCATTGTCCTGACCGAGACCTTTGAAGCGGGCTCCCAAATGCAGGTCTGCACAGTGCATGAATCTGAATACTTTTCCCATCGGGGAATAATCTTGTTCAGAGTATAAGAACGGAAGCAGAGGGTGCCCGAAAGTGGAAAATGATTTGCCCACCTATCCAGACAACATATCGTTTATAAGCTCTGCACTTTCGGCGACCGAATGCGTAATAACTGTATTTGCAGATACATCCCACGATTACCATGGAGAAGATTGCGAAGAAGGTCAATGACGAGATTAAAAGAGGGTGGCTCGGACCAGACCATAACTGCCCTTATCATCCGGCACACTTCACAGGCCAGGATTGTTCCTTCTGCTATTGTCCGTTCTTCCCATGTAATGACAAGACCTTCGGCTGGGAACTCCAGGGGAGGCACGGCCCCGTGTGGAACTGCTCAGATTGCCTGTTCATACACAGGACCCCAGTCGTCAAATTCATCTATTCGGAGATCGACCGCCTCGGTATCACCGACGCCAAGGATAAGCGTTTCAACGATATCTTCAAAGCAGCCAAAGAGAAGTTCTGGAAACCCGGAAAAGCGCTTATGGTGGTCGGTGCTACTTCCGATGCTGGAAAATCGGTCACGGTAGCGGCCATATGCAGGATACTCCACAACAGAGGATACCTGGTAGCTCCTTTCAAATCCCAGAACATGAGCCTGAATTCCAAGGTCACCAGAACCGGTGCGGAGATTGCCATGATTCAAGTGCTCCAGGCCAAAGCGGCAGGGATCACCAATCCCGATGCACATATGAATCCGATTCTTCTCAAACCGAAAGGGGATACCGTTTCGCAGGTAATGGTATGCGGCAAGCCGTTCGCCGATTACAATGTGGAAGGATACTACAACGATTTTGTCCCCGGGCCAGGAATTCAGATTGTGAAAGAACATGTGGATTTCCTCAAGGACAGATATGACTGCGTCGTCATGGAAGGTGCGGGTTCTCCAGCGGAGATCAACATCTATGACAAGGATATCGCCAATATGCGTGCCGCTGAGATTGCGGATGCCAATGTGATCCTGGTAGTCAATGTCGAATGGGGAGGCTCGTTCGCATACGCAGTAGGCACCATCGACCTGATCCCTGAGAAGGACAGGAAGCGTATCAAAGGAATCATTCTCAATAACGTACGCGGAAACACGGACAATCTGAAACCTGGCGCGGAAGAACTGGAGAGGATCACGGGCATACCAGTGATCGGCATTATCCCGCATGCCGATGTCGTGCTCCCAAGTGAGGATTCTGAGGCACTGAGGGGAGTACATTCCAAGGGAGAAGGGAGGTCCCTGATAGGGGTCATCAAGTTCCCGAGAATGGCCAACTTCACAGATCTGGACCCTCTTTTCCTCGAGGACGTCTCCACTGTCTTCGTTGAAAGGCCTGAAGACCTTAAAGGGGTCGACGCCATTGTTATGCCCGGAACCAAGAATACAGTCTCTGATTACATATGGCTGCAGGAGACTGGTATCGCTGATGAGATCAGGAAACTGTGGAAGAAGGTCCCGATAGTAGGCATATGTGGCGGATACCAGATGATGGGCAGGATCCTGGATGATTCCAACGGAATAGAGAACGGCAAGCCCCAGGTTTATGAGGCGCTTGGATTCTTTGACAACATCACGAAATTCGGAGAATACGATAAACAGATCATACAGAACGAGGGGGTTCTTGCAGTCGGAAACGGTGGCGAGATAACTGGATACGAGCTCCATATGGGAATCTCAGAGGTGAATGAGAAGCAGCCTCTGGTCATGCTGAGCAGATTCCATGCAGACCCCGTCCCGGAAGGTTCTGTGAGAGAGGCTGACCTGACTTTTGGAACCTATCAGCACGGCATATTCGATAAACCGGCATTCAGGAAGTACTTCCTATCCTTTGTCAAGCATGAAGGGGAACCCGTAGACACCAGCAACGCGGAGGATTACGATTCGATATTGGAGGAGAACCTTTCCAAGCTGGCCAAGGTATTCGAGGACAACATGGACATTGAAAAGCTAATGGAAATCGCAGGGGTGAAAGAGTGAGCATTCTTTTCTTGGGTACATCATCCGGTGCGGGAAAGACTACAGTGTGCGCCATGATGTGCAGATATCTGAACAGGAAAGGAATCGATGTTGCCCCGTTCAAAGGATCCAACCTGTCATTGAACTCGATAGCCACGAAGGATGGCGGGGAGATCGGTATGGGGCAGGCATTCCAAGCCTGGGCCGCCGGTCTGGACCCCGAGACCGATATGAACCCTGTTCTCCTGAAACCCTCTGGAAAGGGAGTGATGCAGCTTGTCCTCAACGGTAAGCCCTACAAGGACATAACAAAAGACTCCCCCATGGATCGCGAAATGGCCCTAAAAGAGGTGAAGAAAGCTTACGACAGGATGAACTCCAGACACCAACTCGTCCTATGCGAGGGTTCTGGTTCCCCTGTTGAGCTCAATCTCATGAAAACCGATCTGGCCAATGTCGGATTGATGAAGGAAACGGGAGTTCCCGCCGTTATCATTGGCGATATCGAAAGAGGCGGTGTCTTCGCTGCGATATACGGAACATGGAAGCTCATCCCTGATGACCTCAAGCCACAGCTCAAGGGATTCATAATCAACAGATTCAGAGGCGATGGTTCAATATTGGAATCCGCCATACGTCAGATAGAAACGATGACTGGTATGAAGTGCCTCGGCGTCCTCAGATACGAATATCTGAGATTCCCCGAAGAGGACTCCCTTTCATCTTCGGAAGGAAAGCTGGAAGGTAATGATGTCCATTCCGCATTCATCGCAAATCTGGATGAAATGATAACTCATGCGGAAGAAGACGGTTTCGACTTCAACCTCATGATGAGGATGGCAGGACTGTGATCATCCGCCGGATGCGACCCTCATGGCCTTGACGACCATTTCGTCCGCGATCACAGTGTCCATAGGGACAGGTTTGCCATCCACCAAGTACAAATAGGAATCTGGATGAAGACCGAGCTCCGTAACGGCTTGCTGTATCGTCTGACCGTTACGTACCTCGTTATCCTTCCCTGATACCTGAATCACTCCCATGTAGAGGTAACTTCGCTAGGAGTATTTACATCGATTGGAGCCACTTCTTCAGATTTGAATACGGGCATGATCTCGATATCGCATGATCCGTGGATTGCAGTCCAGATCTGTTCCCTGTAGTTGGGTATCCTCGGAAGCCCCTCATAGAACGCTTTGATGAAATCGTTGCTTATATCCAACAGATCTGTCCCCTGAGAGTACACGTACTGCCATGGACCGTTGTTGACGTATGTCATGATCTGGAGCTCCGAAGTAGAGAAGGTGTTGTAGTAGATTGCCACATCCATCAGGAGCTGGAGATCCTCTTTGTCGAAGATGCTTCTGTCGAACTCCTTGTAGACCTTGATAGGCATATTGCCGGAACCCTCGTAGTAGAACTCCAACCTAGTCAGTGCGGGGCCGGAAGGATATGCTCTGAATGTGTCCTCGATAATTGGTGTTCCGTTGCGGCATAGGCTCTCAACCTGTGCGAAATAGCAGAAGTACTGAACACGGGGCAGGTTCATCGGGTCTACGGAGCGCCCGTAGTAATCGATAAAAAAGTTGGCGACATCGATGGCGGAGTGCGTAGTCATGAGTTATCAATAAAAAATAGTGATTACTCAATATAAAACCTTGGATGTATAATCCAACTCAGGGACACTATAAATAGTCTATATGAGACACAAATGTTGATTTATGAATATTTTTGTACATAGACTTAAATTATCGAGGCAAAAAGGTCGCAACCCTTTAATTAAGAGTCGAATAATTCAGTAGTGTAAAGTCAGGAGTGAAACGTATGAAGAAGGAATACGTCGAGTTTATTGAAGCCAAACACAAGATGTGCGAGGAGAATGACAGTTTTCAGCCGACAGAGTATTCCAAATACGACGTGAAGAAAGGTCTGCGCGACGCACAGGGCAACGGAGTCATCGTAGGACTTACGGAGATCTCGCAGGTAGACGGTACAACCATTATCGATGGGGAGAAAGTGGAGTGCGAAGGCATCCTTCGCTATCGCGGATACAGTATAGAGGACCTTACCTCAGGATTCCTAAACAAAAGATACGGTTTCGAAGAGATCGCATACCTCATCATGTTCGGCAAGCTGCCCAACGAAAAGGATCTCGATGAGTTCAAAGAGATTCTTAATAAAAACCGCAAACTGCCGAAGACCTTCACTAGAGACGTCATCATGAAAGCGGCCAGTAAGGACGTTATGAACGCGATATCCAGAGAGATTCTGTTCCTTGCCTCATACGACGATGATGCACTTGACAACTCTCTGGACAATGTCCTGAGGCAGACCTTGTACCTGATCACAGTCTTCCCTCTTCTGACTGCCTACAGCTATCATGCTTACAACCACTACATAAACGGCCAGAGCATGTACATACACAACCCTGATCCGAATCTTTCCACTGCGGAGAATTTCCTACGCATGCTCAGGCCCAACAAGAAATACTCGAAGCTCGAAGCTGTGGTCCTGGACCTTGCCCTTGTCCTGCACATGGAGCATGGAGGAGGAAACAACTCTACATTCACAACAAGGGTCACGACATCCAGCGGTTCTGATACGTATGCCGTTGTTGCAGCGGCCATGTCATCATTGAAAGGACCTAAGCATGGAGGGGCCAACCTCAAGGTCATGGACATGATGGCCGATATCAAGAAACATGTCAAAGACCCTAACGACGAGGAAGCCCTTACAGATTATCTCAACAAGATTCTGGACAAAAAGGCATTTGACAACTCTGGCCTCATCTATGGGATGGGCCACGCCATCTACACCAAATCCGACCCCCGTGCTAAGGTTTTCAAATCCCTTGTGGAAGAGTTGGCCTTGGAGAAGAACCGTACCAAGGACTACACCTATTACAAGAACATTGAGAAAATCGCGCCCGGACTCATCATGGCTCATAAGCACAACAACAAGAGTGTTTGCGCCAATGTCGATTTCTACAGCGGATTCGTATATGATATGATGGACATCCCCAAAGAGGTCTTCACCCCTCTGTTCGCAACCGCCAGAATTGTGGGATGGAGCGCACACCGCATAGAAGAGCTGATTACATCCAACAAGATCCTTAGGCCAGCCTATATCAACATACACGAACCCAGGGATTACGTACCTATAGAGAAGAGATGATCTGTTGACAGACAGGGAATCACTGGCCAACGAAAGATTCAACTGCAGCGAGCGCGAGCGTGCTGTGTTCGAGGCCGGGATAAAACTTGCCACGATCTATCATCAGTTCGTCGGCACCCCTGTCAACATGGATACTGTTGAGGATTTGGAAAGAACGATCTCCAAAGCAATCGAGGTCCAGCCCTATGTCGAGTCTGCCAGAGTGAAGATACCTCGCACCTTCTTTACAAAGGGCGGGGACACATATTCATACGTTTCTCTGACTGGCGATATGATCGACGCGATAGTTGTAATCCGCCTGGGAGACACTAAAGTGACTGCCGAGATGAGATATGACGATATTTTGCAATATCCTCTTATGTATGTCTCATCCATCGAATGATGATGAAATAAGGGTCTAAAAAAGACACATTTGCAAGTAACTCTATAATGTTAATAGCGTTGATTTTTGCGGGTCTATGATGATATTTATAAATATTTTAGTGACCATTATTATGTAGCCAGTCTATTGACTGCGGAGACATCATGATTACTGATATCAAAATCGGTATAACAGGACTTCCGGGCTCAGGAAAGACCTATGCACTTCTTCGTGTCATCGAGATGCTAAAAGAAGAAGAGCTATTGATAGGCGGTATGGTAGATGAGCCTATCGAAGAAGGAAGGAAAAAGACTGGTTTTACTGTCAGGAATCTTTTGACCGACGAGAAAGCAGTTTTCGCCAGTACAGATATCGAAAGCAAAGTCGTCGTCGGTAAGCTAGGTGTCGACCTTTCTAAACTCGAAGAGGTAGGTGTCAAAGCCCTCAAAGAAGCCATCGAAAAATGCGACATCATCGTGATCGATGAGGTCGGAAAGATGGAAGTTGAGAGCGAAGCATTCGTAGAAGCCGTCAAGGAAACACTGGATGCCGATAAACCCATGATAATTACCCTTCACAAGAAATCCAGGAACCCGCTTTTACAGGACATCCGGAGAAGGGATGATGTAAGGATCTTGGAAGTAACCCCCACCAACAGGAACATCTTGCCATACAAGATTGTCCGTCTCATGCATGGGGAGAATGTTTGATGCCTGATGGAATGGTGATCCGCGAAGGATCCACAGATATCCTGGTCCCAGAGCAACACTCTTCGGGCGGACCCGGGAAAATCCAGGGAGGAGTATTCTTCAACGAACAGATGGCATTCAACCGCGATGTTAGTGTCATGTTCCTTCGTGCCGTAGGAAGGGAATTGACTGTTGCCGATGCCATGACAGCCACAGGCTCCAGGGCGGTCAGGATTGCTAATGAGGTCAAGGGCACACAGGTGACCGCCAATGACATCAGCCCAGACACGATACCCTATATCGAGGCAAACATCAGCATGAATAATCTCCAGAACTGCGTAGCATCTACTAGGAATCTGCACTCATTGTTCGCTGACGAAGCATTTGATTACGTGGACCTGGATCCATTCGGTTCCCCTGTACCCTTCATTCAATCAGCGATCTTGGGATGTCGCAAGAAGGGGATTCTGGCCATCACAGCCACCGACACTGCCCCTCTTGCTGGCGCACATGCACCCAAGTGCAGACGCAGGTATCAGTCCGAACCGGTAAGGGGATACATGTGTCATGAAGGAGGATTACGCATCCTTATGTGCTCCATCGCCAGAGAATTGGCCAAGTTCGACAGGGGAATGAAACCGTTGCTCTCATTCTATGCCGACCACTATTTCCGCACCTACATACAGATCGAAGAGGGAGCAGAGAAAGCAGACAGAATGATGGATCAGCTCGGTTATATGGAATACAACATGGAGACTCTTGAGAGGTCCACATCCAAGCACTACGACAGCATCCACAAATACGGTCCTTTCTGGCTTGGTCCTCTCCATGATCAGGAGTTCGTCTCAAGAATGGATGCAACTGGAATGGCTGCTGAGAAAAGATGCAGAAAATACCTTGACCTCTGGAAGAACGAATTGGACACAGAAGTTTTCGTCTATGATATGAGCGAGCTGTCATCTTACATCAAGAAATCGCCCGCGAAACTGGCCGATTTCATTGAACTTCTGAATGCCCACGGCAAAGCATCACCCACACATATCTGTCCAACTTCATTCAAAACTGATCTTCCCCTTAAAGACGTTTTATCTCTCTATATAGATGCTAGTCCCGACTCCAAGTCCTGACCGAGTAATCCCTTATATTCTACCTATCTCTATCCAGATTAGGTGCCTAAAACATGCCGAGTCTAGCTATCATCGGTTCCCAATGGGGAGACGAAGGAAAAGGAAAGCTCACAGATTACCTGGATGAGAAATCAGACCTCATCGTACGTTTCCAGGGAGGAAACAATGCGGGACACACAATCATCGTAGATGACAAGGTGTTCAAGCTCCACGGACTACCATCCGGAGTTGTAAGACCTGGAAAACTCGCAGTCATCGGTAACGGTGTCGTCGTCAACCTTGAAGAGTTGGGGGAGGAGATCAACCAGGTTCTCGCCAACGGAGGTTCGATCGACGGACTGAGGATCTCCGACAGGGCCCATTTGATCATGGGATACCACAAGAAACTGGACGGAGCTGAGGAGAAGTACCGCGGTAAGAACAACGTCGGTACGACCAAGAAAGGTATCGGACCCACATATCAGGACAAGATTGCTAGGATCGGATTCAGGGCAGGGGACCTTCTCGAGGATGACCTTCTGAAAGAGAAGATCTCATTCATACTCCCGTACAAGAAGGACCTCATGGCCATGATGGATGCCGAGCAGTGCAACTGCACTACCGAGTCCCTGTACGAGAAGATGGTGGGCTGGAGAAACCAGATCGGCAAGTACATCTGCGACACCTCCGTTCTGATCAACGATGCTCTGGACAATAACAAGAATGTTGTGTTCGAAGGAGCTCAGGGCGCCATGCTGGACATCGATCACGGTACATACCCGTATGTCACATCCTCCGCAACCTGCGGAGGAGGGATCTGTACCGGGTCGGGAGTCGCCCCCAACAGGATTGATAAGGTTGTCGGAATCGTCAAGGCATACACCACACGTGTAGGGGAAGGACCTTTCGTTTCAGAGATCCACGACGATTTCGGAATAGAACTCCAAAAGAAGGGCGGAGAGTTCGGTGTCACTACCGGAAGGGGAAGAAGATGCGGATGGCTGGACCTGGTCGTTGTCGAACATGCTTCAAGGCTCTGCGGATTCACATCCCTCGGAATCACAAAGATCGATGTGCTGAACGACATCCCTGAACTTCCCGTGTGCGTCGCATACGAGATAGACGGAGAAGAAGTCAAACACTTCCCTGCATCCATCGCCAAACTGAACAGGGCAAAACCCGTGTATGAGACTTTCAAGGGATGGAAAGGATGGGACAACACCATGGATGTCGTGAAAGCAGGCTACGACAACCTTCCCGGAGAGATGAGGGAATACATCGAGTATATCGAGAAGTACCTGAAGGTCCCTGCAGACCTCATCAGTCTCGGACCCGACAGAGATGAGACCATCGATCGTAAGAAAGACTGGTGGAACTGAGGAGTGATAAACATGTGTCCGACAATTTGCAATGTACAGGCCGGAGTCTGCGGTATGACCTCTAAGATCACCGCTACAGTGAGCGAAGACATGATGAGCGTTAACGTTGTCATTGAGAGCAACTGCCCCATGGTCAGGTCCATGTCTCCCATCGAAGGAGTCAATCCTTATGAGGCCATAGGAACCCCTTTCATAGAATCAGAGGTCTATAAGAAAGCCTCCGAGTGCCTTAAGCACACGGCCTGTCCGGTACCTTGCGGTATCGTCAAAGCTATCGAAGCGGAATCCGGAATGGGTCTGAAGAGGCCTGTCAGCATCTCTTTCGAAGAATGAATTTTCTTAAGGCGGCATGGTCACCATGCTGCCTTTCCATAATTAAAAATAAGAAGGAAAGCCCCAAAGGGGCTGTTTACATTCACTGATTCGATTTCCAAAGTCCGTGCTTGTTGCAGTACTCCCAAGCTCTGACCTCTTTTGCATCAGTCTTGAAGAAGGCCTCGGGAGCGTCTCCGGGTTTGAGGTACTTCCTCATCATGATACCGTCTGCGCAGATTTGGATGTACACGATGTAGTGGTCCTCGACCATCGGGTGAGGCGTCTCCTTACCGACCTTCACGAGGAATCCCCCGTCCTGCTTCTCGATGTAGGGGACATGCTTCTCATTCTTGAAATCGTCAGTCTTGGGCTCGACGATGACCATGTCCTCGCCGCAGCACTTGGGGGTGCAGGGGGCCTTGAAAACGACCTCGAAAGCGTTGGGGCATTTTGCGCACTTGTAGATTACCATAGTAATTACCTCAGACCCGAATCGTCTGCAATTCATAAAAGGATAACTTTGACATAGATGCCGTCAACCCCATATACGATGATGAGAATGGCCATCGCATGGAGATACCGGCATTCTACGCATCGTTTGAAGAGGGCAAGATGCTTGTCTCCGACGGGACCTTCTCATCGATAATGCCTAGAAAAGGAAGCAGGGCCCAAGACTTTACCGAGACTGTTTCTGGATGTCTTCCTATCGAGAACAAACCTCCTGTCACGATCATAGACTGCAACAGTTTCGAAGTAAGGGAGTTCTCTGAGAAGGTCATGAAACACCTGAAACTACGCAATACCGAGATTTGGTTCTTCACGTACATAGAAACGGTTGAGGATGTGTTCGATTCATTCAATAAGGATGCTTCGCTGGTCTTTGCACCGTATCACTTCATCAAGAATGATGCTGAACTCAGAGACATCTGCAGTGTGTCGGATTCTGTCGTTCCGGTCATATTCATACATAAAGGTCAGGCTGTTCTCCCCGGCGGAAAGAAGACGGATGTGATCAAGGTTCTAGATAAGCTGGTCAGCATAGGCTATTACAGGAATTGCGTTTTGGATATGGGCAGAAGCCTCGATGACTACACCTGGTCCATCATCAGGGAAGACTACCCATCAACGATACCTTTCGTAGATTCTGAAGATCAGGTCAAAGGATTCCAGACGCAGATCATCCCATACCTTCTGTGATCACCAGACGGATAGGAACTTTTCAACTCTGTCCTCCAGATCGCTAACTCCAGAATCGGTGTCCGGTATCTGAAGGGAACCTCTGTATTCCATACCGGTTGTTAAGCAAAAAGCACGGATTATCGTCTCTGTTATCTGAAAATTGGGTTGTTTGCTTCCGCCACAAAGCATCGATATGCAGTAATCTGGATGCGTAAGGTCCTTGTTGCACCAGTATGGCTGGAAACGATCCATCACCATCTTTAAGATGGAAGATGGGCCACTGAAATGAATCGGCGATGCCAAAACAATAAGGTCAGATTCCGAGAATGACCGGTAAATCGAAGACATTTCGTCCTCTATGATGCACTCCCCCTGAGCACATCCCTTGCAATCCCTGCAGTGGTGCAGATCCATATCAGAAGGATGGAAGAGAGAAACTTGATAGCCTTTCTTCTCCAATACTGCTTTGGCAGAAGAACACATCGCATAGGTCACGCCTCCTTCTTCTGCCGATCCGCATATGATGATGGCTCCGCTCATAGATGTGTATCAGAAAAGGGACTAATAACTGCTTTCCAGGCATTATTTTTATTAGTTAGCACCGATAAGGTATGCGGAGAGAGATAGATGGCAAAGGATTTCTTGAAGGAGAAAATGGTCTTCTTCCCGCGCAACGTTATAGCAGGCCACGATGTCTTGCGCAATGTCAAAGAGGTCTGTGTAAACATACACAGCGGTACCACGGGAACCATCATAACCGGAGAGAACACCGATAAGGTTGCTGGAAGAGCTGCCAGAGATCATCTCCAAGGGTATGATATCGATACTTTCATCACCGATAAAGCCACCGAAGAGAATATTGAAGAGGCCAAAAAGAGAATACAAGAATACGGTTCCACATTCATATTGGCCATAGGCGGCGGAAGCAAGATCGATATCGCCAAGGTCGTCGCCAACGACCTCAACATCCCCTTCATCAGCATTCCGACTTCGGCAGCCCACGATGGCATAGCATCCAACAGGGCATCCATCAAGTCGGACAAGGGATCGGTCTCGATCGAAGGTGCTTCCCCTATGGGAGTTATCGCTGATACGGAGATCATCTTCAAATCACCATACAGAATGCTGGCGTCCGGATGTGCTGATGTGCTTTCCAACTTCAGTTCGCTTCGCGACTGGAAACTTGCATACGAACTCCGTGACGAACACTTCAGCAGATCTGCATACGCTTTCGCTTACTACGCAGCAGAATCCATGATGGATGCTGCAGACTACATAAGGCCTAACCTCGAAGAGAGCGTCTGGCTTGCCATCAAACCGATTATAGTTTCGGGCATATCGATGAGTATCGCCAGGAGCTCAAGGCCCACAAGCGGTTCCGAGCATATGATCTCCCATACGATAGACCATCTGTATCCTGGCAGGGCCATGCACGGAGAGCAGTGCGGTGTCGCATCTATCGTTACCACATATCTCCAGAGAGGGGATTGGGAAGAGCTCAAGCACGCCTTGGTGAAGATAGGAGCGCCCACCAAAGCATCCGAATTGAATCTCACGAACGATGAGTTCATAGAGGCCGTGATCAACGCTCATAAAATCCGTAAGGACAGGTACACTATTCTAGGTGACAATGGCATTACGAGAGAGACGGCAGAAGACATATGCATCAGAACCGGGGTGATTTGATGGCCCAAATAACATTGATCGGTACCAAACAGGCAGCAGTAGGGACGGAGTTCTATTACCTCGGACCCATGGAGGAATGTGCTGACTGCAAGTACAACAAGGTATGCTTCAATCTTGAGAACGGCGCGAAATACAAAATCGTGGGCATAAGACTGCAAGAACACGAATGCCATGAATTTGACGGAGACTCGGTCACTGCCGTTGAAGTGGAGAAGATCTGTACCCGCGCATCCGTCGGAAAAAGACAGGCAATGGAAGGCAGCAAGATTACATACAAGGGTTCGGAGTGCAAAAATCTGTCCTGCGAGCATTATGGGATTTGTCATGCCATAGGAAAGATCCCGGGGGAGAAGTACACCGTCCAGAAGGTGGAAGGCGACCTCGACTGTCCCCTGGGAGAGAAATTGGTTTTGGTCGATCTGTTCTGATCAGAACTTCTCGCCGGTTATCCTCTCGAACATGTCGACGTAGAGCTTGCTCACGCGGTCGACGATCTCCTGAGGAAGTGCAGGGATGTCTGGTTCGGGCAATCCCTTCTCACGTGCATCATAGAGTGCTTTGTGATATCCGGTCTCACGATAGTACTGGCGGACGAACTCCTTCGAGAGCTGCACGATCTTTCCTTTCGCGAATTCGTCTGCGTCCCACCAGCGGTCTTCATCCAATGTTCCGAAGGTATCGATGACCATCAGCTTTCTGTCCTTGTCGAAAGCGAACTCCTTCTTTCCGTCGCAATGGATGAGTCCTCTCTTGCTGCATTCCCTGTCGATGATCGAATCGATCTTTAGGACGGTCCTCTTGATCTCCTCGAACTCCTCATCTGAAAGGCCGGCCATCTTCTTGGCCTCCTCATCGGTAAGGTTCTCGTCGTGGGCTTCAAGTTTCGTAGTGCACTCGATGAACGGCTTAGGAAGCTTCTCACCCTCTTTGACAATATGGTCCGAAGGGAATCCGAGATCCTCAGGCTTAACCTTACCGGACTTGATCCTGTCCATAAGAGAACCTGCGGCATAGTACCTGCAGATGACTTCCAGGGGAATCAGGTAGTTCTTTGTGTTTCCGTTGATCTTGCTGTAGTCCCTGATGATGTCGACCCTCTTCACCCTCATCCTATCTGGGGAGGGCTCACTGATATAATGGTTGTTGATCCCCTCTTTAGTAAGAAGGGTGAACCAGTATTTCGCCGTCCTGCAGAGCGTCTCTCCCTTGTGAGGCACCTGTGAAGGGATGATCTTGTCGAAGACAGAGATGTTGTTGGTGTAGGCGAACTCCAACGTATCGTCGTCCACCTTGTAAACTTCTTTGACCTTTCCGGTCATTATGTGCTCCATATCCTGAGAATCCCCTTACGGTAAATAAACATTTTATGGAAGTCATCAGAACTGGACAGAATCTGTAATCCAGCATTCCATATCCAAAGTGATCAGCTTACCCTCGTTTTCTGTTCCGAGGCCCGATATTATCTTTAGAACTTCCAAAGCCTCCATCGAAGCGATGATGGAGACGCCTGCTCCGACAGTTGGTATGATTCCTTCGGGATTCTTCATCGTCCCTATCATATCCCTGAGGCTCTTGGTCTTTCCGGGGATGCATACGGCGATCTGTCCTGTGAAACCAGATACCCCTCCATGAACAAGGGGTACGTTCATATTCTCAGCCAGATCCGACAGGATCATTCTGGATTCGAAGTTATCCAGGCAGTCCACTAGAATGTCACATCCTCTGAACAGATCCCCGTTCAACTCGGTCAGCGGTTCCGCATTGGATTGCACCTCTGCACTTGGATTGAGTGTAAGAATCCATTCGGCAGAGATGACGGATTTCGGTCTGTAATCAGATGCGGAATAAATGAACTGGCGATTGAGATTCGATAACTCGGGAGACTGATGGTCGCAAAGAATGAAATGGGATACCCCGGCGGATACGAGTTGTGTGATAACATTGACACCCAATCCTCCGCAGCCCACTACGCCCACTACTGCGGACATTATCTTCTGCTGTCCTTCCTCTCCGAATATCGGCAATTGTCTCTCGAACCTCATAACTTCCCCTCGACCAATTCGATTAACAGTTTGATCGCCTCAACGGCAGTCTGATTTCTAATAGATTGCCTATCTCCTTGGAATAGATTCTTTGTTACAACGACTCTGGGCCCGTCTGCCACCGCGATATAGACAAGTCCTACAGGTTTCTCCGGGGTCGCTCCTCCCGGACCGGCAATACCTGTAACCGAAACCGCTACATCGCTTTCGTACGCATCTATAGATCCTTTGGCCATCTCAGATGCCGTTTCCATACTGACGGCTCCATGATCCATCAAGGTCTGATGTTTGACGCCTAGAATGCGCTCCTTTGCATCGTTGGAATATGTCACTGCAGTCCCCAGAAAAACGTCAGAAGAACCTGGAACGGAGGTCATCATGCAGCCTATCATCCCACCGGTGCAGGACTCCGCCGCCGACATCCTGAGCCCTTTGGACCTCAAGGCTTCGATCAACTGTTCAGCTTCAGAGCGGGGCATCATTAACACCGCTGCTGATCTGCTTGATCCTGTTCACTCCGTCGATAGCGTCTATTACCTCTGCCACTGCCGAAGGAACGAGCGAGCGCCACTCCTCATCATTGATGATTCTGCGCCTGATTTCAGTTCCGGAGAAAACTTCCCTATTGTACAGCGGGGAATCCTTGACTTCAAAGCCCGATTCTTGGAAGAGACGCTTGGTCAAAGGATTGTTCGAATAGACTCTCCTGAAAGGCGGGACAAGTGAGACAACGTGGGCAACCCAGATGGGATATCTGTTCAGATCCTCTATCGGAACGATACTGTAATTCCCGATACCTTCGTCCCTGAGGGCCTTATTGATCATCATGTACCGCTCACCTGCTGTGAATGGGTTCTCAGGGGTATGGGAATACTGTGCGCTTCCGATTCCTATCGTCAGATGGTCAGATTCCTCTGCGCATTTGAGGATGACGTCCATATGGCCCTTATGCAAAGGCTGGAAGCGTCCAACGACCAAAGAGAAATTGTCATAATCCGATCTCATCTTTTCAACTCTTATCGATAGAGACGATACCTGGGGCATCCAAGAACGGCAGCTGATCGGGAGAGTATCCCTCGTATACGTACAGTGCCTTTATGAGACCGCTGTCCCTTGCGAATTCGCAAAGTTTACAGAGAGCCTCGGAAACCTGCATGCCCCTCATTACCTCTTCAGCCAATATAGAGATGAAGTCATAAAAATCATCTTTGTAAGAACTCTTATCGATAAGCTCATTACCGCCCCTCGTGCCTTTGATATACTGTGAAATCGCGGCACTCGTGACACCGAAAAGACGGGAGACCTCCACCTGCGTGAGCCCATGCTGATTCACTAGCTCTTTAGCAAGAGCTCCTTTACCTGTTGGCAACACATATGTCACAAGCATTTCACATGGTACTTTCACGGGGGGCTTCAACTCCTCATGGTCAAGGAATCTTTACAACCTTATAATCTCTCGTATTGGTATACATCATACTAACCAAGGCGTGTTCCATTCCCATGGCCTGATCACATCAGTGTACAAAGCTAATCCTACGACCGCTCCCTCAGCACCGGCGGCAGACAGGATCTTGGCATCCTCGAAGGAAGTGACTCCTCCTGAAGCGATAACCTTACAGGGACATTCTGAGATGAATTTCCTGGCCTGTATCTCATTAATTCCCTTCTTCTGTCCTTCGACATCGACATTTGTGTTCAAAACAGCGGCCAGCGGAAGGTCCTTGATCCTGTCGAACATATCCTCTATAGATATCTGAGCGGATTCCTGCCAACCTTTGATGGCAATCTTCCCCTCCTTTGTATCCATTGACAGAACTATCCTGCCCGGATGGCGGTCAGCCATCTCTGCCAGCCATTCAGGTTCCTTGACCGCTTTGGTACCGACGATGATCCTGTCGACTCCGGCTGAGACCAGGTCATCTATGGTGTCCGCATCCCTGATCCCTCCGCCGATCTCCGTGGGGACTCCGGCCTCCTTGGTGATCTGTTTGAAAACCTCTAGGTTGTTCTCCTTGCCGAATGCTCCGTCCAAATCAACCAAATGAAGATAGTCTGCTCCTTTGTCGACCCACATCTGGGCGACCTTCAAAGGGTCGGGCATTACGATCTGCTGACTGCCCGGTTTGCCTCCGACCAGCTGTACTACCTGATGGTCCAAGACATCGACTGCAGGGATGACTCTCACAGTTGACCCTCCGCGAATGATATGAAGTTACGCAGCACCTTCCTTCCCGATGCGCTGCTCTTCTCAGGATGGAATTGGGTACCGTAGGTGTTGTATTTCCTGAAGAAGGATTCGAACACTTTGCCTTCATATTCTGTTGTACCGAGGGTTATGCCTTCCTCCTTCGGATTGCCATAATACGAATGTACGAAGTAGAAATTGTTGTCGGGGATACCGTCCAAAAGGGGATCCTTGGATTCGACCTGATTCCAACCCATGTGGGGGATCATCTTGCAATCCAGCTTCTCGACTCTTCCTTTGAATAGCCCGAGTCCTGGGGATTGCCCCTCATCGCTGCCCTCGAACAGGATCTGAGTACCGATACAGATTCCCAGGGCGGGCGTTCCGGCCCTGAGCATCTCGCAGATCTCCTCCCTCACTGGGAGAAGCTTCTCCATCGTCCTGTCAAAGGCGCCAACACCGGGAAAGACGATGCATTCTGCATCCTTTAGGTCCTTCATGTCCCCTATTACCTTGACATTGGCACCACAGCTTTCCAATGACCTGCGTATGGAATACAGGTTGCCTACACCGTAATCTGTGATCGAGATGTTCAGCGGCATCCGGAGATCACCTCTTCGGCTTTCTCCAACAATAATGCGTTGTGCTCCGCTGTTCCTACGGTGGTCCTGATGCAGTTCTCGGTCCTACGTTTGGCTCCGAAATCACGTATGAGGACACCGCGCTGCTTGAGTCCGTCCACTAGGACCTTGTGGTCGATGGGCGATCTTGCGAGGATGAAATTTGAATCCGATGGGAACGTTTCGAAGCCCAGCTTCCTGAGACCTGAATCCAATTTGGGGCGTTGTTCCCTGACCATCTGTACGCTGCGCTTCACGAAATCCTGGTCTTTGACCGCTGCGATGGCTGCGCCTTCGCTTATCATGTTGAGCGAGTATGGGATCTTCACACAGATCATCATGTCTGCCAGTTTCTTATTGGATACTGCGTAACCTACGCGGAGCGCCGCCATTGCATATGCTTTGGAGAATGTCCTAAGGACCACCAGGTTGTCGAACTCCTCGACTCTGCTGACGAAAGGATTGTCAGAATACTCCGCATATGCCTCGTCTACCACGACAATCCCATTGAATCTGGACAGTACCTCTTCGACATCCTTCGGCCTGAAACAGTTGCCCGTAGGGTTGTTGGGTGAGGGCATTATGGCGATCTTAGCATCCTGCTTTACCATGGCATCTACATCAAGCTGGAAATCGTCTGTGAGATCGACTTCTATGGCCTTGCCTCCGTTAAGCTTCACGAAATAATCGTAAAGGGTGTAGGAAGGAACGGGGACCACCGAATTGTCACCCATGTCCATGAATGTCTTGAACATGACATCCAGCATCTCATCCGAACCGTTGCCTGCGATGATGTTATCGGCTTCCAATCCGTACAATTCTGCCAATGCCTGCCTCAATCCGTCGGAGTATGTGTTCGGATATCCGTTAAGATCCCAAGAGTGCTCCCTGAGATACTTCTCAGCTGCTGGGTTCGAACCGAGTACATTCGTGTTTGTGTCCAGCCTCAGTTCCCCGTGCAACTCTGGATTGTAGTACTTCGAGAAATCCCTGGTCGTGGACCTCATTATGTCGCGGTCCATCTCAGTTCACCAGTCTCTCAATAGGTGTCGTGAGGATTCCTTTGGCCCCTATCCTTTTCAGCTCGTTGATCGTTTTGAATACGTCCTTTCCGTCAATGACGGCGTGCACTGCAAGATAGTCCTTATTGCCGGCGATCTCGAGGACTGTCGGTCCTCCGATTCCGGGAATGATCTTCTCAACGACTTCCAATTTGTCTTTGGGAATGTCTGCCATCAGGTATTTTTTGTTTTCAGCGATGATGACGCTCTGGAATGAATCAACGACATCCTGTATTGCCTGACCGTTCTTAGCCATCGCATTCTTCGATGTAATGACGACTGCCTGGGATTCGATGATGCTCCCTACCTCTCTGAGCCTGTTGGTCTTGAGAGTGGATCCCGTAGAAACCAGGTCGGCTATGAAATCGGAAACGCCCATGTAAGGCATGATCTCACATGCTCCGGTGACTGTGATGATCTCGACTTTCTTACCCATCTTCTCAAAGTATTGCCTGGTCAGATTTGGGAATGATGTGGCGATCCTGCTTCCGTCAGGAATCTGCGACGCTTCTGTTATCCCAGAAGCTTCGGGGACAGCGACAGCGAGATGGCAGTATCCGAACTGAAGGTCGAGTATCTTCTCGAGATCTTTGCCTGACTCGGCAGTCTCATCGATACCGGTGATTCCCATATCGATGGCTCCTTCCGCGATGAATACAGGTATGTCCTGTGCCCTGACGAAGATAACCTCGATATCTTGGTTCTTGGCCTTGAGATAGAGTCTCCTTCCGATGTCCTCGCCCAAATCAATTCCTGACTTGACGAGGAGTTCGATGGTCCTCTCGTTGAGCCTTCCCTTGTTCGGTACTCCTAGTCTGAGTGTCATTGTCCTCGGGCGATACTATTAATAAAGGTATAAATAAAAAGCGCACCGACTCATTCCGATACCAGATTCAGCCCGATTATGCCGCCGATGAGTACCGCAAGGAAGAAGATACCCATCAGATTCGGTACATCGCCCATTATTGCGCTCACTATGACCGCTCCTATCGCACCGATTCCAACCCAGACTGCATAAGAAGGTCCCGTTGGAAGCCCTCCGTCCAGAGCCTTGTACAACAGAATGACGCTGATTGGCATCAGCACCAAGGTTACAACTGTCCAGAATGGATCTGTGAACGTATTAGAGAAACTCATTGTGGTCGCCCATGCGGTCTCAAAGAGTCCTCCGACGAATACGAATGCCCACAGCTTGTTCATCCTATCACCGTCGAAACTTCAAGGCCTACTACGCCTGCAATGATCATCGCTATGAACAGTATCTTCAGCCTATCAAGCCTGTCCTTGAACAGAACATAACCGACAATGACAGAGAAAACTGCCCCTAATCCGGTCCAGATGGAATAAGCTATGCCCAGGGACATACCGTCCTGCATAGCGAAGGCTATCGTCATCGGACTGAGGTACATGAACACCACAGTGAATACTATCCAGAATAACGAATGATTCTCACTGTACTTCTTCAGCCCGATGACCCAAACCGGCTCTAGAAACCCGCCGAAGATCACCCAGGCCAGTCCAATAAGGCTCATACTTGATCACTGGCGCATGGAGAACAGAGCACTGTTCACTGCCATCATGGCAGTACCGATCTCCAGAGGATCATGGATAATCGCCTTGGCCTTGCTCCTGGCCTCCTCATCGAAATAGTGGGGCACACCCGGAGTGGATACGACTGCCCCCTCCATGATGAGCCTTCCAGGGAATATCGCTGGAGCTGCGTTGAGTATGTACTTGTGCGAGGCAAGAGCGGATTCCACATCTTCGTATGCCTTTATTCCGAACCTCTGCTCCAGGGCCAGTGCCTTATCGAACTTTATGTCAGTCACAGAAACATTGGCGCCCCACGATTTGAGTATCTGGACAGCTTCTGTGCCTACCAGACCTGCTCCGATGACGAGGACATCCTTTCCTTCTACACCGCCTGCGGCGTTCTTGAGGGCCACAGCGTAACCCATGGCTGTACCCCATGAATTGTTCGTGGTCCCCGCGGTATGGACGTTGTATGCGACGAACTTCGCATCATCCGCCATCATTATCAGGTCCACATGGTCCCTCACCGCTTGATCGAATCCGTTGACATCTGTACCCTCGGTGACATAACTCTGCATGCCGAGGCGCTTAACTATCGCATTGACGGATTGGGAGAAACCTCCGATAACACCCATACCAGATGTGATGGGTATCACTGCAACCCTTATCCCGGAAAAATCCACATCGTGATCTACCCCGGCGCCTTCTAGGGCCAGCTGCTTAACGGTCTTACCGCACATCTTCATAAGTTTCGAATCCAGATCAAGGGTGTCGTCAGGCACCCCTTCGATCAAATCGGGCGTAAGTCTTGTCATCAGATCATCTCCGGAGTTCCATCCAGGAACTCGTCAATCGAACATTCGTCGAGTATTTTTTCAATACAGGAAGCAGCCTTTCTGTCGGCTTCCTCCTCAGTCCTTCCTTGGCTGATCAGCGTGGCGTGCCATTCCTTCTTTCCAGGAGCATAATCGGTTATCGAGTTGTCACAACCGAACAAACCGGGTTCGAATCTGGGGGCTTTGACATGACCGAATTCCTTCTCTCCGCTGGAACGGAGTTTACCGTCATTCAAATAGACATGGCGATATACAGAACAACCCTCGGAGGGCTTCCTGTCCTTTGGTTTCCCAAGGGCGGTAGTGACCAGCTCTTCCAAGAGGTTCACCCCTGTGGCAGCCTCTATTGCTGCTGGTGTCTGACTGGGGATGCGTGCATCGATCTCCAGAACCCTAAGTCCTTTTGGCGTGAGGATAGCCTCCACATCCATCAGAGCTGAAAGACCGATGGCCTCAGCTACATCTTTACCAATCTTAGCGAAGAGATCGCAATCCTCTTTCGACATGATGTTAGGATTGCAGCGTACCATCTTGCAGTCATAATTAGAATCCAGACATACCTCTGTAGTGACATAGGATTTGGCTGTTTTACCATTACCTATCACTTCAATGGATACACTCTTTCCGTGAACGAACTCCTGAATGACGGGCTCGTCATTAATACTCCTGATGAATTCAAGTCCCTTGTCCATATCCTCTTTGTTATGGGCTACGGTGACACCGACGCTCCCGCTCTGTGATGCGGGTTTGACTATAGCAGGGAATCCGCATCCGGGCCAAGGCTGAGGAAGGGGGACGCCAACTGAATCCATCACATCGTTGGATTTGTTCTTTGAACTGGAGATGTTGTATGAGGCCAGATCGAACAGAAGAGGAACGTCCAACTCATCCTTCATTGTGTCCAGAGTGGTAAGAAGGTCCATCTCCTCGCAAGCTGGTATGACTGCGTCACATGACTGGAAGACACTCTTTGCGCCTTTCGGATCCTTGACTGGATCGAGATTGACAGGTTCATCACAAAGGGACATCGCAGGAGCATTAGTCTTCCTATCCAGAACAACGGTCTCGTATCCGGCTGCTTTAGCGAGCAGAACGGCCTCCATGCCCTGAAGGGCACCTCCCACTATCGCTATCCTCATCAGGCCACCCTCTTGGGCCTGTGAGCTTCGAGGAATGACCTGTACTCTGCGGAGGATGCGTGATGGTGTCCCATATCCTCCAGCATTTCGAATACATGCTCGACCGAACGGTTTCCGTTCTCTATGTCAAGTTCATGCTGCGCGACACCCGCGAGATGCTTGCTGGGAGGCACTATCGATGTGACCACATTGGCTCCAGCGTTGATCCTTGTCTTGAGTCCAGCGATACCTTCTACATCGAGACTGCAAGGGATCAGTTTGTCCGGGTTGAGAAGCCTCATGATTGCAATGGCCTTGAGTTCCTCGGTAGAATCGTAAGGCGTGAAATCCTGCATTGGGGTTCCGGCCTGAGGAACGAATGTCATCGCCCTCACCTGACCGCAACCCAGGGAACTCATCTCAGCGATGGTTTCCGCCCTGTCCCTGACGCTCTCGCCCAGGCCGATCATCATACCATCCTCCGCCAGCAATCCCGCCTCCATTGCCCAGATCTTCTGATTCCTACGGTCGTCATAACTCTGGTTGAGCCTTAGTGAATTGAATAATTCTCTGTTATATGTCTCCTGATAACAGGCATACCAGTCAGCACCGGCATCCCTGACTTTGGTGAACATGTCATGGGGAAGAGCGCCTGGCGACGCCATGATGTTTATTCCAACCTCATCATGAACCGCAGATATGATGTCCAAAAGATTCTTGTAACCGTCCTTGTACATAAGAGGGTCCTCACCCATGGTAAGATCGGACAGGTTTATTCCCGCATCCTGAAGACTTGCGGACAGCTGGACGATCTCCTCTTTGCTCTTTCTGTAACGATCGATTCCAGAGTTTGACGTTCTATAATAGCAGAATGTGCAGTTGTTCTTGCAATATGTGGAGAAATACACGAAACCGTATGTGAAGATCTTCTTTCCAAATTCTTTGTCACGTACCCTTCTGGCAGCAGCGAACAAAGTGTCCAGGTCCTCCCTGCCGGTGGACGACATCAGTTCGAAAATCTCATCAACTGAAAGCTTTCCTTCCCTCTCAGCCTTTGCAACGGTTTCTGCAATCATCCTAATCAATCCAATTTGTATCCGTTAAGGTATGTTATGCTCTTTCCAGTCTTCTTTGCATTGCTCTTGCCGTTCTTCAGCATGAGCAAACGCTCGAGTCCGAAACCGATTCCCGCCCAGGGCTCATGAACATCGTGAGCAGGATCCAACTTGTGCGGCCCGATGGCTCCTGAGGCCACCTCGGTACCATTGATCTCCACATCAAGCGTTTCAACGTAGACATCCGATTCCTCACGGGAGGTCGTGTATTCCACACCGACGGCATC
>SUST01000012.1 GCA_015063285.1 Thermoplasmata archaeon | reverse complement strand
ATGGATGCCTTACTGCCTGTCATAGGGATTCTGGTGGTGTATCCATGTGTGATTATGGGCGTCTATTTCTACCTCGAAGGAAAGGGTTACAGGTGGATCAACGGAATCGATTGGACCTCGATGTCCGAACAGGAGAGGGTCAATGCGTGCTCCTATGTCGGTTTCTATATGGCGATTGGGTGCGTGATCCTTGGAATCGCCATGGGTGCGATCCTGTCCAATTTCATCATAGCGATAATCCTGATCGTCGTCTCGATCATCATAATAATCGCAGGCTGTGTGATGCCGGAAAGGGCCATGGCAAAGAAGTTCGTGGAGAGAAGTCCCTCTTCCAAAGCGGCGATATTCATGGTCTTCACACTATTGGCCATCGTCCCGATGACCGCCTTGGGTGTCAGTCAGTTCTCTCAGGAAGTGGTCGATGTGGAGTTCCTGGACGACGAGGTCCACATACAGGCCCCGATGTTCAATTATCATTTCAAATACGAGTCGATAGAGGATTTGGACATCGATTTAGATTTCGACAAGGGTAAGCGCATAGCGGGATACGGTACCCCGACGATATGCAGCGGCACCTTCAAGAATGATGTGTTCGGCAGCTACAAACTCGCATCTTACACACAGGTGAAGCCTTGCATCTTCCTCCTCTATGAAGGAAAGTACTATGCATTCAACCAGGGATCGGACGAGCTGACGCAGCAGGCTTATGAGCAGCTTTTGTCACACGTAAAGGACTGAAAAGGAAAACAGGGGCATCGCCCCTTGGTTTCATCTCATCAGGTAGAATACGAATCCTGACCAGATCTTGGGGAAGAAGAACGTTGTCTTTTTGGGCATCCTCTTTCCGATCATGGAGAGGTCCCAAATGGTCTGGAGCTTGGGCTCGTTGAGGATGATGGCGGCATCGTGCTTGTTGGCATCCATCTGCTTCTTCACGGAGTCGTACTCGGCATCGTAGGAGATCGTTGCCTTGCCCTCGTCGGATTTGTAAACCCCCTTGAGGATCTTTTCCTGAGCGACGTAGGTGTCGAGCTTCCACATGGGGTCGTCACTGCTGTTGTAGTCGGCTAGAAGGCACTTTCCGGACCTGAACATGATTCCCATCATGTGGTCCTTAAGCTTGGATTCCATCTCATCTCTGCTGACTTCTTCGGTCTTCAGCGCTGCAGAGATTCCCTTGATCGCATTTTTCTCGGAGATGTTCTCGGTGTCGATGATCCTGTGCGTGGGCCAGATGACCAATCCCTCGTTGTTCGAAGCGACCAATGTCGCGAGGACGAAGGATTTCTTCTCGTTCCCGGGGTTCTCCAAGGAGTAGTTCAGAGCGGTCTCGTATCTGTGGTGTCCGTCAGCGATGAGCATCTTCTGATCCTTCAGCTGCTCTGAGATCTCACTGCAGATGTCCTTGTCGGAGAGCCTGTAGTACTTGTGCTCCACACCGGCATCGTCCTTGTACATGTAGATGAGCCTGGCGTTGTCATTGATCTTCTTGTTGAGTTCCGGTGTGAGCCCCTCGAAAATTCCGAAAATAGACTCAAGGTGGGCCTCCATGTCCCTGAGAAGGTTGAGACGGTCCGCCTTGACCTTGGAGAAAGTCTCCTCGTGGGGGATGATGTTGCCTTCCTCGTACTTCTCGGTCTTCAGAATACCGACGATCCCGGTGCGGACGCGCTGTGTGCCGTTGTCGTCAAAGGTCTGCTCGTAGATGTAGAAAGAATCCTCGTCCTGCTTCAGAACGCCGGACTCGATCCAAGAGTCCAGTTCCTTCCTGGCGGAATGGTATCTCTTGTCCGCATCCTGCTTGAGGGTGAGGTTGGTGACGTTATGGGGATGCGATTGAAGCTCCTTGAGATAATCGTCGCTGATGACATCGTATGGAGGCGAGATGCGGTCCACCTCGTGCTCTCCGTTGCTGAGATTCGGTCTGTATCCGGCGAATGGAAGGAATGTTACCATCTTTGCACCGGAGCACTTGATGTGTTGCTCATATTTGTGCATTCGCGGAGGATATCCACTCCATGCCCCTCTGATACTTGCTTTTGGTGACGGATTCGAAGCGAAGTTTATCGGTCACGAAACGTGAAAGGCCGAGGCTGTCGAAACCGTTCTCTGCGCTGTCCCCCATGAATTCAATCTCAATCTCCAGGAAGTCTTTGGAAAGGTCTCCCGAGACATACTTGCAGACGTCGAGGGACAGCATGATCTCGTTGCCTTCGTCGATGTAATAAAATGCGACACGCTCGGATTTGAGGGTCAGAACAGGCTGTTTCTGTATCTTGACTCCGGGGAATACCATTTTCCCGAAGGCCTCAAGCGATCTGAAACTCCCGTCGGAGCTATCCTCAATCTCTTCCCTGGACATGACACCCTTTTCGTTGGAGATAGGTCTCTTCGCCGTGAGTTTGAACTTCCCTTTAGAGGATGCCTTGTTCCTGAGACTGCAGCCTGAGCGATAAAGATCAAGTTCTTTGGAATCGTAGTATGTGTCCACCGACGATCTGGTCCTGACCTTGTACTTGACATCATGGCCCTCCAGGAAAGACTCGAGACTATCCATTATCGCCCGTTTGTCGGATATGCGGTCTGTGGTGAATTTGAACTCGTTCTCTACTGCTTTGGACATGTGTCTTGTCAAGCCATGTAAAGAGTCCATATCATAAATCTGTCGGGTAGTATTCATATTAAGTCGGCGTTCCTGTCCGTGAGTAACATGGATATCATCACCAGGGAGATCGATGGCCGCGAGGTGCGTATGACTGATAGTGCCAGCGATATCTGTGTGATCACATTCTTCGCAGATTTCGATGAAGGTTCCCTGAATGAATTGATGCAATCCATCCCTGAGGCGAAGGTCGCAGCTCTGAAGGTAGGCGATTGGAATCAGGAGCTGTCCCCATGGGAGGCAGCTCCCGCGTTCGGGGACGAGGGATTCGGCGACGGGGCCGAGGATACGCTGTCCTATATCGTCGGCAGTATGATGCCTGCGATAGGGTGCAGCAGGTATGTGATAGGCGGGTACTCCCTGGCAGGACTGTTCTCCCTCTGGGCCTGCTATCAGTCAGACAGATTCGAAGGATGCTGCGCGGCATCTCCGTCAGTATGGTTTGACGGATGGGATGATTTCATCGAAGGGAATTCCTTCAAGGCTTCCAAGGCATACCTGAGCATGGGAGAGAAGGAGTCCATGACCAGGAATCAAAGGATGTCCAAGGTGGCTGACCGTATCGCGGAACAGGAAGGACTACTCTCCAGACAGATAGGTCCCGGCAATACAGTGCTGGAATGGAATAAGGGCGGCCATTTCCAGGACGTGTCTGCTAGGAAGATCAGATCTTTCAGATGGATGTTGGAGAAGATGGACCTGTGCTAATCGTAAGGACCTACAACAAAATTGTTGGAAGCAATCCTTTAAAGTATGAATCGGGGATGTGAATCCCGGTAGACATGTCCAAGGTCATCAGGGTCGGTTATATGGGAATCCCATTCTCCAACAGTGAGGAGATGGCCATGATATTCTCCAAAAAGTTCGACCTCCATGATGTGGAGCTCGTTCCCCTGATGTCTGCTCAGAGGGTCATGGATGAATTGGTGGCCCGCAGGATCGAATACGGTGTACTCGCGGTGGAGAACAAGTTCGCGGGCATCGTCGAAGAATCCCGTGTCGCCAAGCTCGGAGTCCGTAACTTGAAGGAACTGGACCTGATGTGGTCCCCCATACACCATTGTGTCTTCAAGAGGAACAAGGATGACAAAGTGACTGCGCTGGTCTCACACATCCAAGCCCTTCTTCAGTCCCAGAACAATCTGAAGAGGCTCTACCCCGGTGCAGAGATGATCGAGTGCGAGGACACCGCATATGCGGCCGAGATGCTTTCCAAAGGTGAGCTTCCTGAAGGCTCTGCGGCCGTATGCAGGAGGGATGCCGGCGAGCATTACGGACTCTATCTCGATAACGAGAATGTAGAGGATAACAAGGAGAATATGACTAGGTTCTCCCTTGTGAGATTAGAATGAGTGCTTTTGGTCCAGCACTGTAATGGCGGCCATGGCCTCGACGACGGCGACCGCGCGGGGAACTATGCAGGGATCGTGCCTTCCTTTGATCTGTACGGTGTCGTCGGCCATCTTCTCCAGATTGACGGTCCTCTGTTCCTTGGCGATGGATGGTGTCGGTTTGAAAGCGACATCGAACGTCACCGGAAGACCGTCGCACATGCCTCCGCAGATCCCGCCCATGTTGTTGGTCATAGCGGATATCTTATCGTCTTTCATGCAGTATTGGTCGTTGCTTTCGGAACCCTTCATGTAGGCGAGGTCGAAACCCTTGCCGAACTGCACACCTTTCACCGCAGGTATGGAGAACATCGCTCTGGAGAGCGATACGTCCAGCGCATCGAACCATATGCCTCCGAAACCTGCTGGCAGCCCTACTATGGAACATCCTACGACACCTCCGACACTGTCGCCTTCCTTGGCGGCGTCCACTATAGCATCGTTCATCAGACGGTCGAACGTATCGTCGATGGCACGGGTCTTGTAGTTTCTGGAACCGCGGATGCTGTCGAAGTTGTGCTCCGCTTCATCTTTGACGCAATGGATCTGCTTGGAGTATGCGGCTATGCCTACGCCTTCCGATTCGAGGCACTGCTTGGCCATAGCTCCCACGGCAACGAGCGGAGCGGTCATCCTTCCCGAGAACTGGGCCCCTCCGGCGACATCGAAATCCTTGAACTTCATCAATGCGGGATAATCGGCATGTCCGGGTCTGGGCGTGATGTTGAATCCCGAATAGGAAGAGGAGTTCCTGTTGGTGTTCATTATCTTCAGCAGCACATAGCGGGACGATACCTTCCCGTTTGTGACTCCCTCCTCGAAAACCACTGCATCGGGTTCCTTCCTGGGGGTACCTATCCCTTCGGAAGGTTTCCTGAGCGCCAGTTCCTCCTGGATCCTGTCGAAGTCGATCTCCATACCTATCGGGAGACCTTCCACGATGCAGCCAATACAGTCGTTGTGACTCTTGCCGAACAGGCTTATCTTGAATCTGTTTCCGAGGGAGTACATGGGATCATCTCAGACCTATAGAACGCATCTGCTCCACGAAGCCTGGGTACGACACGTTCCAACATCCGTCGTTGGGCATGGTAACGGGTCCATCAGATATCAACGATGCGACCGCGGCCGCCATGAAGAGCCTGTGGTCCCCGTGATGCTCTATCTTTCCGCCCTTAAGGCGTTCCACGCCGTTGATAATGCACCCGTCATCCGTACCGGCGATATCCGCTCCGAGGGTCTTGAGCATCTTCTCCACCGAGGCGATCCTGTCGCTCTCCTTGAATCTGAGCTGGGGCGCTCCGTAGAGACGGCTCCTTCCCTCCGCCGTGCTCATCAGCACCGCAACTATAGGGAATAGGTCGGGTATATCGGAGAGATCTATATCGCAGGCCATCGGCCTCCCGTTGATGGAGCTCGTGATCACGCCGTTGCTCTCCGTTATGAAGCAACCAGCATCCTTGAGGATCTGCACGATCTTCTTGTCCCCTTGGGGATCGTTCATATCCAGGCCGTCCACGGATACGCTCCCCGACAGCCCTCCTGCGACCAGCGGGAACGCTGAGGACGAGAAGTCGGACGGTACCCTGTAGTCGCAGGGCCTGTAGCTCTGCGGCTCCACATGGTAGCCTTCGGGAGTCCTGACGATGCAGATTCCGAAGCTTTGCATCATGGAGATTGTGATGTCGACATACGGTTTCGATACAAGGTTCCCTTCGAGGATGATGTCCATAGGTCTGCCGACCAGCGGGGACATCATGAGCATCGAGGAAACGAATTGAGAGCTCATGCCTCCGTCGATCCTTATCGTATCGCCTTTGACTGGACCCTTGATTCTGATAGGTGCCTTTCCTTCGTTGGAGTCGCATGTCACCCCGCATCCCTCAAGAGCTTCCAGAAGCGGACCCATGGGCCTCTTCCTGATCGATTCGTCGCCGGTGATTGTGACTTCCTCGTCGAACAACGCGGCGATCCCTGTCATAAGCCTCATGGTGGTGCCTGAGTTCAGAACATCGATAGTCCTGTCCGGTGCGTGAAGTCCGTTGGACTCTATGGTGAGTTGGTCATCCTCGATAATTACCGAAGCACCCATGTTCCTGACCGCATCCGCAGTGGCCAGGGTGTCGAAGGACAGAAGCGGATTGGTTATGACGCATCTTCCTCCGGAAAGGGCTGCCATGATGATCGCCCTGTGCGTATAGCTCTTGGAAGGGGGAACGGTGACCTTTCCGAGCACCTTTCCTCCGTTGAATGTTATGTCGGATCTGACCGAAGTGATGATGGTCTTGCATCCCATGGCATCCGCGATGCGCTCCCCATCCCCTTCCTTAGCGACGATGGCGACCGCCGGCCCGGTTCCTGAGACCCCTGCAGCCAGTGCACCTGATTTCATCGCCTTTTCGGGCAGATCTTCAATCCCTATGATCGATCCGACCAGCGAACCGTTGGTGTTCAGGACACTCAGGTAATCGCCCCTGATTCCGGGGACCATGGATTCGTATTTCTCACGCAGTTCCATGTACTTCTCCACAGGGACCTTGCTCTTAGGTATGGAGTCATCGGGAACGCAGATCACGACATCGTATCTGGGGACATCTGTCTTGGAAAGTAGCTCGTTCTTGGAGTTGTCCGTGACAACCAGACCTCCAAGATGGCATCCGCAGGCATCGTCGAATGCACCGGTGATGGTGACCTTGCATTCCTTGGCGCATTCCACGCCTAGCCTGATAACCCTGAGAGGTTCCCATTCTTCGTCGAAATGGTCCAGCACCGCAGATATGGTTGCGTTGCAGACAGAACTGGAGCTCTTGAGCCCCATCGACGGCGGGATGTCCGTCCTGACAGTGAGTTCGTAATCGAAAGGTTCCTTTCCGAGAGCCTCAAGCGTCCTGGCGACACATGTCCTGACAAGGCCGTCATTCGTGTTAGGCCTGTCCACCAGTGTGATCCTGGTGGAATCGGCGGGTGCGAAATCCACTTCTGTCTTGAGTTCGATGCCTATCGTCGCCCCTATGCCGCAGGGTATGGCGTTCATGACCGATATGGCCCCGTATGATACTCCGTGACCAGTCATTCCAACGCACCTCTCATTATGTCGCAGTCGGGTTCCTTGCCGAACCACATCCTGAATGATGCCGCACCCTGGCCGACCAGCATCTCCTTTCCGTCCACCAGCCTGCAGCCAGTGGCCTTAGCTTTTGATGTGAGTCCCGTCTCTCTTCCGTAGACCATGTCGAACACCGTCTGTTCCTTTGTAAGGGTGGAGATGTCCGAGGGATAATCGCCTTCGACCAACCCTATGGGTGTGCAGTTGACGATGATGTCGAATCCCTTCACATCGCCGGTATGAGGTTCGCATCCGAATTCATCGCATACCGATGCGACTGTTTCCTTATTTCTTCCGGAGACCGACAGTCTGCATCCAAGCGAATCCAAGGCATAAGCTGCTGCCCTCGCTGCGCCTCCAGAACCCATGATCAGGACCTTTCTGTCCCTGAGGGGGACATCCAGGAGCGCATACTCGATCCCTATCACATCGGTGTTGTCTCCGATGAGTCTTCCGTTATCGTTGATTATGGTGTTGACGGCACCTACCTTCTCCGCAGGTCCCGAGATACTGTCCAGATGCTGCATCACCTCTTGTTTGTAGGGAATCGTGACATTGAGTCCTCTGATATCGTAGCCTCTGATGACCTCTTCGAGCCCCATAAGGTCAGGTGAGTCGAACACGAGGTATTTCCCGTTGATCCCCGCGCTCCTCATGGCAGCATCCTGCATGGCAGGTGATTTGGTATGCGACAGGGGGTGGCCTGTGATACCAACCAGCTGGCAGTCGTCTCCCAGTTCGTTCATCCTGTCGGCGCTTAGTTGGCCGGGTGCCGTCGAGACGCCCTCGAAGCCGAATGTGAACTCGTTTCCGAAGATCTTCTGTCTGATGCGTGTGACCTCTCCGATCTGACCCATCCCGAGAAGGACGTGCTTCCTGTCCAATCTCTTAGAAGCTTCCAGGATGGAGCAGAGGTCCTTGAACGATGATGCTTTGAACGCTCCCTTGGAGATCTCCTGATCCCCTTCTGACAGCATCGAGACTATCTCGTCGGCTGAAGGAGTACGGTCGAAATCATGTATCGACCTGATCTTCCTGTACTCGGTCCTGATGTCCCTGTCGCCCACATCGACCAGTCCTCTGAAGCCTTCGGGCACGGAGGAAATGTCGTTGCCGCACAGCGTCAGCAGGAAATCCCTGTCGTCCCCTTCAGGTATCCTGTCGAATACGTCGAGGCGGATCTCATGCATCTCCGCATCCCTTTTCAGCGGGACGGCGGAGCCGTAAGTGGTACAGATCTTCATTTACTTCTCCGAGATGGTCTCTTCGATGGCCATTCCGAAGTGTCTTCCTCCGGTGTCCAGTTTTGCCAAGAGTTTGTCGCCTACGACCACCTTGGTGACCGATTTGGCGCCCTCGGGTCCGACCATCTTTATGGTCTCGGCGTTCTGCAGCATGACCGTGTATTCCCTCTTGCCGTCGGTCGCGGTGACCATGAGCAGAGGTCTCTTCTCTATCTTGCATCTGCCTACCGAGGCGACCCTGGTGTTGCCCTCCCTGTCGCAGAGTAGTACGGGATCACCCGCGCTGATCTCTGAGAGGTATCTTGTACCTCCTCCGGGGACCTCCATGTATGAATGTACCGCGCCGGCATTGACTCTGAAGGGCCTGCTGGCGACGTATCCGTTCTCCTCGCTCTCAGATTGGATGAGGAAGAGGCAGTTGGAGTATGAGCCTATGAGCATCCCTTCTCCGGGGACCATCATGCTGCATGTGTCGATGCATACCCTGTCGCCCATCTCCACCGCTTTGATGGATGTGACCGTTACCTCGGAGAGCGTCTCCTTCCCCGTTGCGGATAGCTTGTCACCGAACTTGCGGACCATCAGAGGGTCCTTGATATCTATGACTATGCCGTCCACACCCTTCTCCATGGTGGTAAGGAAGAGCTTGGTGTCCTCTGGATCGGATGTGACCGTGTAGACTTCTGTTCCGGTCCCGCCGAACTTAGCGATCATGTTCTCCAAGGGGATGATCGTCCAATCAGAGGTGGTGACCATGACGGCCTTCTTCTTTCCCGCAAGGGACATGGCCTTGCTCTGGGAATCGGGGTCGTCGATGTCTATCATCTCGTATGCATCATCGAGGATCCTCCCGTTCTCGGTGTAGATGACCTCCATCTTTCCGAGCTGTGCAAGGTTCTCATCCTCCTTTCTGAGGATGAACATGGTCATACCGGATTCCAGTCCGTTCGTGACGAAATCCCTTCTTACGGAGGGGTCGTCGGATCTGTCTGCTCTCACGATTAGTTTCTTCATCATCATCACTCAAAGGAATTTGGCCGCTTCCTCGACGGAGAATCCGTCAAGGACTATGCTGGAGATGGCCTTGGTTATGCCCATGACGTTCTTGTTCTGGAAGACGTTCCTTCCGATGGACACTCCGTGGCCTCCCGCTTCTATCGAATCATGGACCATGTTCAGGATGTCCATGTCGGATTCCATCTTGGGTCCTCCTGCTATGACGATGGGTGCCAGTGCGCCTCTGCAGACCTCCTTGAAGGAGTCTATGTCACCTGTGTAGCTTACCTTGACGAGATCGGCACCGATCTCCGATGATGCCCTGGCGCAGTGTGCGATGGCATCAGGGTCGAACGAGTTTCTGATCTCGGGGCCGCGGGGGTATGCCATGATTATGAGGGGCATTCCCCAGTCGTTGCACTGTTCTGAGATCTTTCCGGCCTGCTCGAGCATGCTGGGCTCATCCTCGGAACCGAAGTTGATGTGTATGGAAACTGCGTCCGCACCGTATTTGATCGCCTCTTCGATTGTGGTGATCTGGACTTTGCTGTTCCTAGTGGGTCCGAGGTCCGTGGAAGCGGAAAGGTGCATGATCAGACCGACATCCCTTCCGGACTGACGGTAGGAGTATCTGATGAGTCCTTTGTGCATCAGGACAGCGGTGGCTCCGCCGTTCGATACGTCATCGACGGTCTTCCTCATGTCAATCAGTCCGTTCACTGGTCCGACGGATATCCCGTGGTCCATGGGTACTATGACCGCGTTCCCGGTCCTTCTGTCGGTAATCCTTTCCATACGAATGCTCTTTCCATACATCATGTCGATGCCTCACCCCTTTGTATCTTCTTTTATATTTTAATCTACGTCAGCTACTCTCAAAGTACTTTCTTCCTGCGTTCATCATATCAATGAATCCCGCAGGGTCATCATCCAATGATTTCTGCATCAGTTCGTTAACCGTTTTCCTGAACAGGGACCACATCTCGTCCCTGTGCAGATTCATGTGCTGGATCTCATAGTACAGCATCGGGTTCTCAGATGCTACGGACCTGTTGGTGTCCAGACCCTTGTTGAATGTGGTAGAGGATACCGTCAGCAGGTCCTCGAAGCTGTAACCGCTCCTTTCCAATACTGTGAACAAGGCTATGTTGACAGCATGCGTCAGTCCGAGGACGTAGGACATGTATCCGTCGTGCTCCTCGATATCCATGACCCTGATGTTGCCTCCCCTGTCGTCGAACAGTTCCTTGGCTTCGTCCACTGCCTTCTGGCATCCGCAGTCGCAGATAATCAGGTTCCTTCCGTACATCGAGGTGGCGGACGGTCCGAACATAGGGTGTATTGAGCACACCTTGTGCGTCTTGGACATCGCTTTTAGCCTTTTGACCAACGGGGTCTTGAGCGATGTGAGGTCGAATATCAGGCAGTCTTTGCCGCAGATGCTATCCAGATCCGTTATCGTTTCGTAGGCCTTGTGGATCGGTACGGACACGATGACGATGTCGCAGCCTTTGCAATCTCTGATTGTGAGTCCGTTGTCGGCAGCGGGATCGATGATCTTCACGTTGTGCCCCGATTCCCTCAGGAGGTTGGCGGTCCATGAACCCATCTTTCCGGCACCTCCGATGATTGCGACCTCTTTGGGCACCATTTTGATGGGGATGCTGGCCTCTGCATCGACGGCTTCCTTGATCAGAGCTTTGGAAACGGATTCCATGACCTCGCTGCTGAGCCCTTTCTCGGCGCCTCCGTCGATGTATCTTTGGATGACCTTTTTCTCGACTTCGATGTTCCTGATCGGCAGGCTCTCTGCTCTTTTGATCTCTCCGATCTGAATGGCCAGCTGTGTCCGTTCTGAGATCAGCTTGATTATCTCTGCATCCCTTTTGCGGATCTCGTCTCTGAGTTCGTCAAGTTCCATAGGCTCACGTCTGTGAATCATCCGCAGGATACTATAACCTTAATGATTAACCGGCCTGCGTGCTACGTGCTAGCACGGCACACTATAATAATATTGTGACAGAAACTCCCCCGAAGGGGAGAATTGGTTTCACTGGTGGATGTCCGAGGAGGGAAGGGTTCCGTCCATGTACTGTTCGTATCCGTACAGGTCCAGCAGACCGTGTCCGGAGAGACAGAACACGATGGTCTTCTCCTCGTTCTTCGCCTTTGCATCGAGTGCGAGGTCGATCGCTCCTTTCAGTGCGTGGCAGGATTCCGGTGCAGGGATGATTCCCTCAGTCCTGGCGAACAGCAGTCCGGCCTCGAAAGTCGCGGTCTGGTCGTAGGATCTCGCAGTGATCTTTCCAGAGTCGTATGCTGCGGATACGAGAGGGGACATTCCGTGGTATCTGAGTCCTCCGGCGTGGATCGCGTTGGGGATGAACTCGCTTCCCAGGGTGTACATCATCAGCAGAGGTGTGAATCCTCCGGTGTCTCCGAAGTCGTACTTGAACTGTCCCTCGGTGAGACTGGGTGCCGCTTTGGGCTCCACTGCGACGAACTGGGTGTCCTTGAATCCCTCTCCTCTGATCTTCTTTCCGAGCATGGGGAAGACCATTCCTCCGAAGTTGGATCCTCCGCCGGTACATGCTACGACGTAGTCGGGGGTGATCTCTCCGATCTCCATCTGCTGCATGGTCTCCTGACCGATGACGGTCTGGTGGAGCATGACGTGGTTCAGCACGCTTCCGAGAGAGTAGTTGGTTCCAGGATCCTTCGCGGCAAGTTCGCATGCCTCGGAGATGGCGATTCCAAGGGATCCAGATGTTTCTGGGTGCTCCTTGAGGACCTTCCTTCCGAATTCGGTGTACTCGCTGGGGGAGGCGTAGATCTTTGCACCGTAGGTGTTGATGATGGTCTTCCTCAGGGGTTTTGCCATGTAGCTTCCCTTGACCATGAAGACTGTGGTATCCAAGTCGTAGAGGTTGGAGACCATTGCGAGAGCGGTTCCCCACTGTCCTGCACCTGTCTCGGTGGTCAGGGTGTGGATACCTGCCTCGGCGTTGTAGTAGGCCTGTGCCAGTGCGGTGTTTCCCTTGTGGCTTCCGAGGGGGCTCATGTCCTCCCTCTTGAAGTAGATCTTCGCAGGGGTTTTCAGTGCCTTTTCGAGCCTGTATGCCCTCTGAAGGGGTGCGGGCCTGTTCAGGTAGATCAGGTTGTCGCGGACCTCTTCGGGGATGTCTATGTATCTCTCGGTCGAACCTTCCTGCCTGATGATCTCCTTACAGAAGATCGGCTCGAAATCTGAGGGTTTGGCGGGTTCGCCGGTTCCCGGATTTAGAGGAGGTTTGAGGTCGGTTAGATCGGATGCCAGATTGTACCATCTTTTGGGGATGTCCTCTGGCGACAGATTGATTCTTGCATCTTTCGGTATTGCCATGATTCAGAGCAAAAATGGTAGATATATAAACATATTGTTCATTAATGTATACTAATATACATTGAAGTTTATTTGAGTACTATAAGGTGCTTAAATGCCTTATAATAATGTAATAAAATATTCATTAATTAACTATAATATACATTAAAAGTTGAGAGAAGGATGTGCTAGATTCTTCATAGAATCCAGCTGGCGATTATTCAGATCAACAGATCCTTGGAACGGGGTCCCCGGCAGGGGCCTCGAGAATCCTCTTTCCGCCGATCTCGGTTTTCAGGACGACTCTTTCCGGTCCGTCGGTTGCGTATCCGATGATCGCAGCGTTCTTTCCCTCGGGAGTCCTCCTGAGAGTCTTCAGAACCTCTTCGGCCATCTCAGGTACGACACCTATGACAGCTTTGCCTTCGTTACCGATGCTCAGCGGATCGATTCCCAAAAGGTCGCATCCGTTGACGACGGCATCCCTGAGCGGGATGTCTGCATAATTGATCTCCATTCCTATGTGGGATTTGCTACACCATTCGTTGAGTGTGTTGGCAAGTCCTCCTCTCGTGGGATCCTTCATAGCAACGATTCCTCCGGTCTTCAGACCTTCGGCAATCATCTTGTTCAGAGGAGCGACATCGCTCTGGAGGTCGGCATCGAATCCGTATCCCTCACGGAAGGAAAGCAACGCGACACCATGGTCTCCCAGATATCCCGAGACTATGATGGCATCTCCAGGTCTGACGCTGGAATCTGTGCACCATCTGTTCTCGACCTTCCTGTATTCCGCAGCCTTGGCCAGGTTGGAATCCAGGTAGGGGGACCTCTTTCCCACGGCCGATGTGGACATGACCATCTGATCCACTGCACCGGCTTCCACGACCTTCGTGTCGCCTGTGACGATGGGCACTCCGCAGTCTGCGGCAGTCTGTCCCATGCTTGCCATGACTTTGTCCACCACATCGATGTCCAGTCCCTCCTCGATGATGACCGAGCAGGCAAGTGCGATAGGTGTCGCACCCATGACCGAGATGTCGTTGACGGTACCGGATACGGAGATCTTTCCGATGTCTCCTCCGGGGAAGAACAATGGTTTTACGGTGTGTCCGTCGATGGTGAACACCACGTCGTCCACGACTGCAGAGTCGTCCATGGAGTCCAGGGGTACTTCCGCTTTCATTTTGGGGAAGTGGCTTGTGATGTGCTTGCCGAGGAACTCCTGCATGAGTTCTCCACCGGCGCCGTGATTCATGATCACCTTCGACATGGTTCGCACAATGGGAAAGGTTGGATAAAGGCATTGCCCAACGAAGAAGACAAGCTTGCTGAAATTGGATGCTACAGCCAATGCTTATATCGGCGTATCTTCGTTCTTCCTCCATGAGCAGGCTGTCCGATATCCTGAGACTGGAGAATCATGCTGTAGCGATATACCGTGAGAAGACCATACCTGAGGATGCGTTCGTACCGCAGAATGGCCATTGCACGATTCCTTCTCTTTTCATACGCTGCGTGCGTCTGGGCGACAAGTGTGCGGCAGATTCTGAGCATTCTCCCTGTCATGGATCGAAGAGCGGTTTCGGTTTCGGAGGGATAAGTGACCGTCAGAGATCCGCCTGGTCCGCTTCCGTCATACCAGTGGAGGTCAGAGACCAGATAGCTCATAAGAGCTCGGGGATGTCGTATTTCAAAACACCGGAGATCGCCATGCTCCAGCAGAGTGCTATCAAGGATTACGGTGATGGGAAGGATGCCATCGTCTTCCAGGAATTGGATTCAGCAGTGAAGGATGGGAAGCCGATAGAGGTTGTAGCCTTCCTGGTGGACCCTACGCGTCTGAGTGTGTTGCAGCAGCTGGTCTCATTCTCGAAGACAACTCCGGGTCCAGCCGCGATAATGCCGTACGGTTTCGCCTGCCAGCAGGTATATGCATTGCCCAGGGCAGAAGGGGAGTCGGACGACCCCCATGCGGTAATCGGTATGACTGACATGTACGCCAGACGTTATGTGGATCGCGACAAGTTCTCTTTTGCAGTGCCTTATAAGCTGTATCTTCGCATGATCGATGACATCGACGATTCGTTCTTGGTTAAGGAGAAGTACCTGGCCAATTTCGACCAGGCACTCTGATTTACAGGTGAAAACCTTTAATCGGCGATGGCGCTACATTGGAACGGCCCTATGGGGTAGCTTGGATATCCTGCCGGACCTCGACTCCGCTGACCTGGGTTCGAATCCCAGTAGGGCCACTCGCCGTTTTATTCCATCATGCTGGATACGCAGCCTTTACAGCATCCAATCTCTCAGGGTCGAACGGGTTGGTGATGGGTACACCGCTCACAGTGAATGTAGGCGTGACGAGGTCATCTCCATTCTTGAGAGGTGCCCCTTCTCTTGCAGAATCTACCACACCATATCCGATGCTTTGTGCCGTATAGGAATAACCGCTGCTGGTCTTCGGTACAGTGCCTTCAGTGACATGGACCTTCACGGTGCTGTCGATGCTTCCTTTCAGAATACCTGAGTGGAATCCAGTACCGATGTCTGCGGCGTACTTTCCTCCCTCTGCGGTTATGTTGGAATATGAGCTGATAACGATGGTTAGGTCGGTAGATCCCTGTTCTCCACAGCACCTGTCATATCCGCTTCCAATACCTGCTCCATAGTATCCTCCAGTTACAGTAACGTCGGAGTTCTCGATTAGGATACTGATGTAGATGACTGGTTTGGTGGTTGCGTTATGTGCTGGGTGACTTCCTCCGATACCAGCAGAACCGTTACCTCCAACAATGTTCTGAAGGTTTGAGTTGATAATGGTTATGTCTGAGCTGTCCCAGAATCTTCCTCCGATACCAGCTGATTTACTGCCTCCGAGAGCTTTTTCGATGATGGAGTTTTCTATCAATATAGTCCTTCCTGCTATAGCTGGAGCTCCTTCCGCTTCGCTCATTCCATTGCCGTCGGTGAGGAAGTTGATTTCATCGAATCCTCCGCGGGCCTCTTTGATTGTCGAAGATGTGATTGTTACCGACCCGTTGCTTCCTCCGATTCCGGCTGCACATCCACCGTAACCGTATGCATATAGGGCTGAGAGATTTGTGACCCTTATGGTGCCTGTTGTAGCACTTTTTCCTGCAAATCCGATTCCACTCCCTCCGGTCGATGCGTAATCAGAGGTGCCCTTTTTGTTATATCCTTCATGTGAATCGTATTCCTGACCATTGTTACCTATGACGGTCAGTGTTCCGCTTCCAGTTATGGTGACTTCGCCACTTTCATGAACTCTGATGGCATCAGCATCCTTTCCGCCTTTGAGATTCACGTCATTTTTGATGACTACCGTAAGCCAAGCATCGCTCTTGATTTCGATTGCGGGCGTGTTCTCCGATGCGTTAATGGTCACACCGTCCAGTATAATCTGGTGTATGTCCTCCAATACAGTGGCAACATTGTCTTTGTAAATCGTCACTTTGTCTCCTTCAGCGACAATCTTATCGTATGTTCCTGTCAGATAGTTCGGCGGTGTGGTGATCGGGTCCTCTCCGCTCCCCTCCCCTCCTTGCTCCGAGGGAGTGGTGATGTAAATGATGCTGGTGTATAGATTGGAGTTGTTAACCATCAGAGTGGTGTCGGAGGCCCTTCCGACCAGGATGCCGGCATTTCCTCCGTTCAAATCGGCTATTATTGTCGTCCTGCTCAGGTTACAGTCCGAGACTTTGACAGTGACCGTGTTCTCCTGGATGTTTCCGGCTATTCCGCCCACATTCCTGTATCCGTTGATGGTCAGGTGCGAGACGGTACAGTCATCGACATCGGAGTTGCACATTCCGGAGATTCCTCCCACATCGTTGCCCATGTCGCTCAGGGCGTATGGGGTGGAGATTGTTATCCTGCTGCACAGGACGTTCGCGTAGGATACTTCTGAATTGGAAATCTTCTTGGTCTGGTATCCGGCTATCGCTCCGACATACCTGTTTCCGTCCAGGTCGACATGGGTCACCTTCAGTCCTTCAGCGGTGGAGTCGAGGAATCCTGCTATCGTACCGACATGCCGCGAGCCTGAAATGGATATTTTGTCCACTGCCAAGTTCTCGACGTGACCTCCGCTCATATGTCCGAACAGACCGACATAGTCGCTGCCGGAATGGATCACCAGATTCTCAATCACATGGTTGTTCCCTTTGACAGTGCCCTTGAACGGGCAGGTCGTAGGTGAGGAAACTGATCCGATAGGGGTCCACTCGTAGCTTCTGAGGTCAATGTCATGTCCGATCTCGAATGTCTTGCCGTCGAACCCTCCGTTGGCGAAGTTGTTCTGAGCGACCCAGGCCAATTCGGATGCGAGATGGATTATGTATTTGCCGTCTACAGTCCTGGGCTCCTTGGTCTCTGCTCCGTCCCAAAGGTATTCCCTGATCTCGGAGATCAGAACAATCTCCGTGGAGTCGGCAACACTGCCTCCTCCAGATACTTTGCAGAATATCTTGTAGATCCCGGGCTCGGTAGCGGTCGGGATATCGGTCGAATAGTTTTCAGTGGATAATCTGTAATACGCGATTCCTTCTGCGACGGTTCCGGGAGTGATAAGCTCCTTTGCCCATCCGTCGAAATCGTACGATTGCGCTGCAGGTTCCGTTGCCCACGATGCTGATGTAGCCATGATGCTGAAGATACCGGAATCGAACTCAACGACATAGTTGCCCTGATTCCTCTCTCCTGTGGCGTGTATCTTGTAAGCTCCCAGATCCTCTCCCGCATCACGGGTGAGTGAGTAGCTGACATTCGCATCCCCATCGACTGTTGCCGTGAATACGGGATCGCTGGTTCCGAACTGCTTGGAAGCGTCGTTGGGAGTGACCTTGACAATCTTGTAGATCGACAGGGTTCCCGTGAGGATCATAAGCCGATAGTTGCCCTGGACCTCGTTGGCGGTGATGCTGATTGTGTATTTTCCCAATTCTTCGCCCTGTTCTCTTGACAGTGTGTATTTCACCTTGTCGGAACCGAGGGTGCCGCTTACAGTGGCAGTGAAAGTGGGGTCCGAGTTTCCGAACTGTTTGGAAACATCGTTGGCTTTGACGGTTACCGTCTTGGGTTCGATGTATGCAGTAATCGATTTCTCGGTAAGGGTCTTCGAATTCTTCGTCACTTTGTACCATACGGTGTATTTGCCCGCATCGGTTCCTGTGGGTATGGTCGAAGAGTAGTTCTTACCGTCCAGACTGTATGTGATCGTCTCATCTGTGAAAGTGGATTTCACCAAAGCCTGGGGAGATCCGTTGTAGATGAGGCCCTGAACAGCCTCAGTGGTCGAATTGTCCGTCGGACTGACCGGCGTCACAGGATCGGTCTCGGGCGATCCTTCGATAGTGAAAATACCTGTACCGAACTCGACCAAGTAGTTGCCTTGAGCGCGTTCTCCGACTGCATGTATCTTGTATGTGCCGGGGCGTTCTCCGCTTTCGCGCACCAGAGTGAATTCGATTCCCTCTCCACCCTCGACCGTGGCAGTGAGTACGGGGTCTGCAGACCCGTAGGCCTTAGAGGCATCGTTGGGCGTGACCACGACGACTTCGTTAAAAATGACGAGATATCCGTTCTCGAAGGTCAGCTTGTAGTTTCCCTGTACTTCTTCTCCGGAGGCGCTGATGACGTATCCTCCGCAATCCTCTCCAGGCTCCCTGGAGATGGTGTATGTAACTTTATCAGAACCGAGTGTACCGCTGACCTCTGCTGTGAATACAGGGTCCGCTTCTCCGTGGTATTTCTGGCAGTCGTCCACTTTGACGATGACAGGTGCCGGCCGGATTGTGACTGCAATCTTACTTTCGCCGATTATTTCCCCGTCCCTGTCCACTTTGCACCAGACGGTGTACTTCCCTGCGTCGGTCTTGGAAGGAATCTCTGTCGTGAATTCTGTTCCGTCCAGACTGTAATAAATAGTGCCCTCGTCCACTACGACCTTCACCAACTGTTGTGAAGTTCCGTTATAGACTAAATCCTCGGTTGGTTCTATGCTCCAACCTGTCTCGGCACTGCCATCATCGAAAAGCCCCGCGTATGCCGCGAATCCAGCAATTATCGCTAGTACGGCGGCAATCACGGCAATGATCAGTACTTTGCTCTGATTCACCAAAATGCCTCTTTCTTTCTGATGCTCTACAGATAGTCCCGATCTCAATATAAATTTTAACGGGAATTTATCGAAAAATGTACAAATTGGAGGAGTCTCATGCACTTTTCGTGTAAACTGAATATTGACCGTAGCAACGAAAAATGGTCATATTTTCCTATACTGATGGAAGGGAAGAAGTTTGAGGCGGGATCAGTTCCCGGGGTATGTGATGAGTGCGAACGGATGATACTTCTCGAATTTCTTCATTCCTTCGAGTCCGGCAAGCTCCATGACGAATCCCATTCTGACGATTTCTCCTCCGAGCCTCTCGACCATCTTGACGACTGCTTCGGTGGTTCCTCCGGTGGCGATGAGATCATCGATGACGACAACCTTCTGCCCGGGTTTGATGGAATCTGTGTGCATCTCGACTGTAGCCGTTCCGTACTCGAGCTCGTAATCCTCGGAAATGACCTCTCTAGGGAGTTTTCCTTTCTTCCTGACAAGGATGAATCCCTTTCCCATAGCGTATGCAACGGGAGCACCGAATAGGAATCCGCGAGATTCCGTTCCGACGACAAGGTCGAAATCGATGCCTTTGAGTCCTTTTATGAGGCCGTCGATGGCGAGCTTCAATCCTTCTCCGTTCTGGACTACAGATGTGACGTCCCTGAACATGATCCCTTTCTTGGGGAAGTCGGGGATCGTGGTGACGTAGTCTTCTAACTGCTTCATGCGCCGCGGAACGATTCCTGTGTAAATAAAACTCTCACAGATACTTGCGGTAGCGGAATATCATGACCACAGACGCCAGCATGACCACTGCCAATATGCAGGCGATCGTCAGTATGACATTGTCCGTGAGTCTGAAG
The DNA here is from genome assembly GCA_015063285.1 of Thermoplasmata archaeon. Lineage (NCBI taxonomy): Archaea > Methanobacteriati > Thermoplasmatota > Thermoplasmata > Thermoplasmata archaeon. The sequence continues at coordinate 30,116 of SUST01000012.1, read as the reverse complement.
ATGATTCCGCAGGCACCGATCCCGGCAAGGAGCACCCCTCCCATGACCGCAGCACCGTATTCCGACGGTCCTCCGGAAGTATCGTTCCTGTCTTTGATGTAGAATGAGACTGCGAGATATCCGCCGGAGATTATCAGGATGGTGAAGACGGCGTTGACGATCTCAGTGAAGTATCCTACGAGTATTCCGGCTATTATCGCAACCGCGAAAGCAAAAGCGGCAGCCGTGTTCCATTTCTTGACATCCGAATCCTCTGACACGTCCTTACCTCATCTCGCGGGCTCCGTCCTCTCCTCATAACGCTCGCAGGCCTTGTTGGTGACATAGGCAACGCAGACAAGGAAGATAACGCTGACGGTGACCGGGGCGATTATGAACGTCCAGGGCTGGGGAGTGAGGACCGCCGAGAGCGCAGTCGCCCCTCCCGGAGGGTGGACGCAGTCAAAGACGACCATCACTATGAGCGAGAGCATGACGGCTATGGCGCATGCATACCATTCGGATCCCAGAAGATATTGTGTCACCCACCCGCAGATAGCTGAGAGGAACTGCCCCAGGATGGCGGATCTCGGTTTGGCCGGAGGCGCCTTGGGAAGACCGAACAGGGTGACGGCCGTAGAACCCAGGGACGCTATCAGGAGGGGCAGGTCGAAGAAGGCCCACAATACTCCCAGGAATCCGATCCCGACGAACGAACCGATTATTCTGATGATCTGGGGTCTATCGAAGCGCTGCTTCACCCCCTCGAGGAAGTCCATGCGGGCCGATAGAATTCCCTGTATTTCTACTATAAGGATGTTCGATATCGCTCCCGGGTCTTGCAGATAAGATATATTAGTTAAGACGCAATCCATCGACACATGCCTAGCAGCAGGTTCAGAGCAGTGGACGAAGCCTTCAGAAAAATGCCTTTGGATGTCGACGCGCCATCTTCTCTGACCTCTGAGTACTACGGGTGCAACGTATTCAACAGGAAGGCCATGAGGGAATATCTCTCCGAGGACACGAGGCGCAAGATCTACGAGTCCAGCGAGCAAGGTGTCACTCTGGACAGGGAAACAGCCGAGGATGTTGCTGCTGGTATGAAGAAATGGGCCATGGATAAGGGCGCCACACACTACACGCATTGGTTCCAACCGTTGACAGGGGGAACCGCGGAGAAGCATGTCTCCTTCATAGAACCCTTCGGAAAGGGCGAGGCCATCGAGGAGTTCACAGGAAAACTGCTCTGCCAGCAGGAATCGGATGCATCCTCGTTCCCCAACGGAGGCCTCAGGAACACGTTCGAGGCCAGAGGGTACACCGCCTGGGATCCCTCATCGCCCGCATTCATCATCAAGGACACACTGTGCATCCCTACGATTTTCATCTCATACAACGGGGAGGCCCTCGATTACAAGGCGCCGCTGCTCAGGTCGGAGATCGCGATCGGCAAGGCCGCGGAGGAGCTCCTCAAATACTTCGGCATCAAGGACGACAGGGTCGTATCCTATCTCGGATGGGAACAGGAGTACTTCCTGGTGGATTCGTCGCTCTTCTCACTACGTCCGGATCTGATCATGGTGGACAGGACGCTCATCGGGCACAACGCCGCAAGGAACCAACAGCTGGAGGATCATTATCTGGGATCCATCCCGGAGAGGGTCCTTGCATTCATGAGGGATCTCGAGTTCGAATGCTACAAACTAGGTATCCCGATCAAGGCCAGGCATAACGAGGTGGCCCCAAACCAGTTCGAGATCGCCCCCGTGTACGAGGCGGCCAACCTGGCGAACGACCACAACCTCCTCCTCATGGCCATGATGAAGAAGGTCTCGGAGAGGCACGGATTCAAGGTGCTGTTCCACGAGAAGCCCTTCGCAGGCGTCAACGGTTCTGGAAAGCACTGCAACTGGTCGATAGGCACTGTCTCCGGTATCGGATTGTTCACACCCGGAAAGACCGACAACGAGAACCTCATGTTCCTCATGTTCGTAGCAAATGTGCTCAAGGCCGTGTATGACAACAACGCTCTGCTCAAAGCATCGGTCCTTACGGCGACTAACGCCCACAGGCTCGGGGCGAACGAAGCGCCCCCGGCGATCATATCGGCATTCCTGGGAACGCAGCTCATGCAGGCATTCGACGACCTTCTGGAGTCCAAGGACATGGTCAAGCTCAAGGGCAAGAAGTCCTACAGCCTCAACATCCCCCAGATCCCGGAGCTGATGCTTGACAACACCGACAGGAATAGGACGTCGCCCTTCGCATTCACCGGAAACAGGTTCGAATTCAGGGCGGTGGGGTCATCCGCCAACTGCTCCAACGCCGTATCTACACTGAACACGATCGTGGCCGATCAGTTGAGGGCATTCAAGGCCGCCGTCGACGAGAGGGTCGCCGAAGGGATCCCTGTCATGCAGGCCATATTGGACGAGACCCGTGAGACATACAGGGCAGCCAAGAACATATGCTTCGACGGCAACGGCTATTCCGACGAATGGAAGAAGGAGGCGAAGAAGCGCGGTCTGGACTGCGAGACCTCCCCGCCTAAATCTTATTCCGTCCTCACGGATAAGAAGACCGTCGGTCTGTACAAGAGGACAGGCGTCATGACGGAGGCTGAGCTGGAGGCCAGGAAGGAGACCTTCTGCGACATCTACAGCAAGAAGGTGGAGATAGAGGCCAGGATACTGGCGGACCTTACCGAGAACCACATCCTCCCCATCGCGATCCAGTACGAGTCGAGGCTGCTCGATAACGTCTCAAAGATGAAGGAGGTCTTCTCCGCCCAGGAATACAAGGCGCTCTCCTCAGGAGAGGTCTCTCTGATAAAGCATATAGCGGAGCATCTCTCCGAAGTGCGCAAATTGGCCATCGACATGGAGGCGGAGTGCAACAAGGCCAATGGCCTCAAGACCGATTTCGCAAAGGCCAATGCGTATCATGATAAGATAATCCCGTACATAGAGAAGATAAGGGTGCTCATCGACGATCTAGAGATGATAGTCGATGATGAGATGTGGCCTCTTCCCAAGTACCGCGAGCTCCTGTTCATACGCTGACACGAACTGTCTGGATACTTCTTCCGATCAATCGGAGCGACCGAGGATACGGTAGGTTAGATTTATATAGAAGAACAAACTTTATCCGTATCAGTCATTCCAAATTGGAATATATTGGAGGAAGTAGAATGGGAATGGGTAACGCCCCCGTAATCATCCTGAGAGAAGGAACAAAGAGAGAGAAAGGAAAGGATGCCCAGATGAACAACATCTCGGCAGCCGTCGCTATTTCCGGAGCAGTCAAGAGCAGCCTGGGACCCAGGGGAATGGACAAGATGCTTGTCGATTCCATGGGAGATGTCATCATCACCAACGATGGAGTCACCATCCTCAAGGAGATGGATGTGCAGCACCCCGCAGCAAAGATGCTCGTCGAGGTCGCCAAGACACAGGATGCAGAGGTTGGAGACGGAACAACAACATCCGTCGTCCTTGCCGGAGAGCTCCTCAAGAAAGCAACAGACCTGATCGACGCCAACGTCCACCCCACAATCATCGCAAAGGGATACAGGATGGCAAACGAGAAGGCACAGGAGATCCTCGAGAAGATCGCAATGAAAGTCTCCATCGATGACACCAAGACACTGAAGCTCATCGCTGAGACCGCAATGATCTCCAAGCAGGTCAACCAGTCCAAGGAACTCTTCGCAGATATCGTCGTCGACGCCGTCAAGACCATCGCCGACAAGAAGGGCAAGGGCTACGACATCGACCTCAAGAATATCACAACAGTCAAGAAGGCAGGCGCCAACATGGAAGAGACCGAGATCATCAAAGGTCTCGTCATTGACAAGGAGCCCGTCCAGCTGAACATGGAGAAGGTCGTCAAGAAGGCAAAGATCGCACTGATCGACTCCGCATTCGAGGTCAAGAAGACCGAGATCGACGCGAAGATCCAGATCAACGACCCCGCACAGCTCTCCGCATTCGTCAAGGAGGAGGAGAACATGCTGAAGAGGATGGTCGACAAAGTCGTCGCATCCGGTGCAAACGTCGTCTTCTGCCAGAAGGGAATCGACGACCCCGCACAGCACATGTTCACAAAGGCAGGCATCTATGCATGCAGGCGTGTCAAGAAGTCTGACATGGAGAGGCTCGCAAAGTCCACTGGTGCTAACATCATCAACAACATCAGCGACCTCGAGAAGACCGATCTCGGTTACGCAGACTGCGTCGAGCTGAAGAAGGTCGGAGAGGAGCAGATGACATTCATCTCCGGACTCAAGGACCCCAAGACAGTCACCATCCTCGTAAGGGGAGGAACCAACCACGTCGCAGACGAGGTCGAGAGATCCCTCGTGGACGCATGGTCCGTCGTCAAGGTCGCAATCGAGGATGGAAAGATGGTCACCGGAGGAGGATCCACCGCTATGGAGATCGCAATGCAGCTCCGTGACTACGCACAGTCCGTCGGCGGCAGAGAGCAGATCGCAATCGAGGCATTCGCTTCCGCAATGGAGGTCATCCCCTCCACACTGGCAGAGAATGCAGGTCAGGACCCCATCAACATCCTGATCGAGATGAGGAAGCAGCACAAGGGAAAGAAGCTCTACGCTGGATTCAACCCCTACACCGGAAAGGTGGAGGACATGAAGAAGCTGAATGTCATCGAGCCCTACAGGATCGGTACACAGGCTATCAACTCCGCTACCGACGCTGCAGTCATGATCCTGAGGATCGACGATGTCATCGCAGCCGCGACACACAGCGGTCCCGGACCCCAGGACATGCCCGACATGAACGACATGATGTAAACACGTTGAACAAACGCGGGGGCCAGAACCCCCGCTTCACACTTATCCGAGTGCACTAAAGAGGTAACCAGATGACTGGAAAGTCTAAAGAGAAGAAGAAGGACGATGCATCCAAGAAGGACGAGGAGTTCGAGATCGTCGAGGATGAGCCAAAGGTCGATCCCGTTGCGGAGATCCAGGCTAAGGCCGACCACTATCTCGATCTTGCCCTGAGGCTGCAGGCGGACTTCGATAACTACCGCAAGAGGAAGGAGCGTGAGATCGAGGACTACAAGAAGGTCGCGACCTCGGGCATAGTGACCGATCTCCTTACGATTGTGGATGATCTGGACCGTGCTTTGGAGCACGCGAAGGAGGATGACGACCTGGTGGTCGGAATCAAAGGTGTGAGGGCTAATCTGATGAAGATCCTCGAGAACAACGGTCTGAAGGAGATCCCTGCGGAAGGGAAATTCGACCCCAACTACCACGAGGCCCTGATGGCCGTGGAGGGCGAGGAGGACGATCAGATTGCAGAGGTGTTCCAAAAGGGATACACCTTGAACGGAAAGGTCATAAGATTCACTAAAGTGAAAGTGACGAAGAAAACGGCTTAAGAATAGGAAGGTGAGCAAGTATGTCAAGAATCATCGGAATTGATCTAGGAACAAGCAATTCGGCCGCCTCCATCATGGAGGGAGGAAGGCCGACAATGATCCCCAGCGCAGAGGGAACCAGCGTCGGAGGAAAGTCATTCCCTTCGTACGTAGCATTCACAAAGGACGGACAGCTCCTCGTCGGAGAGCCCGCAAGGAGGCAGGCCGTCACGAATCCTGACGGAACCATCAAGAACGTCAAGAGGAAGATGGGAGGAAACGAGAAGGTCACAGCGCTGGGCAAGGAATACACTCCCCAGCAGATCTCAGCATTCATCCTCCAGAAGATCAAGAAGGACGCAGAATCCTATCTCGGAGAGACCGTCGACAAGGCGGTCATCACAGTACCCGCTTACTTCAACGACAACCAGAGGCAGGCAACCAAGGATGCCGGAGCGATCGCAGGACTGGATGTAGTACGTATCATCAACGAGCCTACCGCAGCGGCACTCGCATACGGTCTTGACAAGTCCGATGTCGAGCAGAAGATCATGGTCTTCGACCTCGGAGGAGGAACCCTGGATGTCACAATCATGGACTTCAGCGACGGAGTCTTCGAAGTCCTGTCCACATCCGGAGACACCCAGCTGGGAGGATCCGATATGGATGAGGCTCTGACCAACTACGTCATCGGAGAGTTCAAGAAGCAGACCGGAATCGATCTCGCAGCGGACAACATGGCCTTCTGGAGGGTCAGAGAGGCATGTGAGAAGGCGAAGATCGAACTGTCCACCACCATGCAGACAGAGGTCAACCTGCCCTTCATCGCATCCGACGCATCCGGCCCCAAGCACCTGGTGCAGACCATCACCCGTGCCAAGCTCGAGGAGCTCGTGGAGCCCATCGTCAGCAGGTGCAGGCAGTCCATCACTCAGGCTATCAGCGATGCGCACCTGTCCAACGACAAGATCGACAAGATCATCATGGTCGGAGGACCTACCAGGATGCCCATCGTGCAGAACTTCGTCGAGAGCATCGTCGGACCCAAGATCCAGCGCGGAATCGACCCGATGGAATGCGTATCCATGGGAGCTGCAATCCAGGGAGCTGTCCTGTCCGGAGAGGTCAAGGATGTCCTCCTGCTCGATGTCACTCCTCTGTCCCTCGGTATCGAGACCCTCGGAGGAATCGCAACCAAGCTGATCGACAGGAACACCACCATACCGACGAAGAAGTCGCAGGTGTTCTCCACCGCAGCAGACAACCAGCCCTCCGTGGAGATCAACGTCGTCCAGGGAGAGAGGCAGATGGCAGCGGACAACACGTCCCTCGGTAAGTTCATCCTCGACGGAATCCCACCCGCGCCCCGCGGAATCCCTCAGATCGAGGTCACCTTCGATATCGATGCTAACGGTATCATCAACGTCACCGCGAAGGACAAGGGAACCGGAAAGGAGCAGAAGATCACAATCGCATCCTCCAACAAGCTCAGCAAGGATGAGATCGACGATCTCGTCAGGCAGGCCGAGCAGTTCGCCGACGCGGATAAGAAGAAGGCAGAGCTGGTCGAGGTCCACAACCAGGCCGAGACAGCCGTCTACACCGTTCGCAAGTCGCTCGACGAGCTCGGAGAGAAGGTCACCCAGCAGGAGAGGGCAGGCATCGAGGCAGCCATCTCCGACCTGGAGACCGCCAACAAGTCCGACAACGTCGATGACATCAAGGCGAAGATGGATGCTCTCATGAAGGCTATGGGCCCCATCAGTCAGAGGGTCTATCAGGAAGCTTCCCAACAGCAGCAGGCCCAGCAGGGACCAGCAGCAGGCGGAGAGGCCCCCAAGCAGAACTCTGGCAACGCAGGCAACGGCGACTATGTGGACGCCGACTACAAGATCGTGGACGACGAGTGAGACTGATGCCGAGAGACTACTATGAGGTACTCGGAGTGGAGAAGACTGCCACTCCAGAGGAGATAAAGAAGGCGTACCGCTCCCTTGCGAAGAAGTACCACCCTGACGTATCCACCGAGCCCAAGGAAGTAGCGGAAGCTAAGTTCAAGGAGATCTCGGAAGCCTACGAGGTCCTCTCGGATCAGGAGAAGAGGAACCTGTACGATCAGTACGGTTTCGACGGAGTCAAACAGCAGTTCGGAGAAGGCGGGTTCACCTGGGACAACTTCACGCGTGCCGACGACATCAGCGACATATTCGGAGACATCTTCGGAAGCATGTTCGGCGGAGGCATGAGGTCATCCAGGTCCCGCAATTCCCCCCAGCAGGGAGACTCCCTCAGGTACGACATCGAGATCACACTCAAGGACGTCCTGGAGGGCAAGAAGGTAAAGCTCGATGTCCCCCATACCGTCATCTGTGAGGACTGTAAGGGAACGGGAGGAAAGAACGGAAAGGTCACCACCTGTTCCAAGTGCGGTGGATCCGGTCAGGTGCAGATGGTAAGGAGGACCCCCTTCGGGAACATGGTATCCGTATCCGACTGTCCTGAATGCCGCGGAAAGGGGAAATCCTCTGCGGAGAAGTGTCCCCGCTGCCGCGGTAACGGAAGAATCACCACAGATTCCCATATCGATCTGAACGTACCGAAAGGAATCGACGAAGGCATGAGGATCAGGGTCCCCAGTGCCGGTAACGCTGGTATAAACGGCGGTCCGGCGGGAGACCTGTTCGTTGTCGTCCACATCAAGGAGGACAAGAAATACGAACGTGACGGGGCTAATCTCTGGTCTGAGATCACCACCAGCTATCCCAAATTGGTGCTTGGAGGAGAGGAGACCGTCACCGCCATCGACGGCGACAAGGTCATGCTGACCATTCCCTCGGGAACACAGGTCGGAACCGTCCTAAGGATCCCGGGAAAGGGTCTTCCCAGGATGAACTCCTCTTCGAGGGGCGATATGATGGTCCGTGTGTTCGTTGACATCCCCAAGAAGGTCTCCGACGAAGAGAAGGAGCTCCTTCAGAAACTCGATTCGTCCGCAGGCAAGGGTACCAAGAAAGGTCGCAAGAAACTGTTTTGAGGAATTAGTTACTCCAATATATCCCAAGGGGCCCGAAAGGGCCCTCATTCGGGATAAGATTCTTTACTGGTCACGTCTTCGCACGCTCATGGGAAAAGGCACTGTCATAGCGGCCGTCGCGACTGGCGCTGTCGTGCTATGTCTTATCTTCAGCTTCGCCACCGCAGAAGACACTCCGACTCTTCAGGCAACGATAATCGTTGAGGAGTACAGTTCTTATCTGGATGTCAGCAGCGAGGATCTGATGTCCATCGGAGCCCATCCTGGATGCGATATCAGAGTCGATTACGGCGATTCTAAACATTTCGTTGCGATGTTTGCCGATTCTCACGGCAGTTCCGCATCCTTCGCTCCATATATCCACTACAGCGAGTTGTCTCAAAGAATTGTTATCGGTATCGTCTCTGGCAGTCTCATCGAAGAGACCGGATTAGTCAACGGGGACATGTTAACTCTAAAGGTCATCGGAGACAACCCGTATTACAAGCAGGTCCCCAACTACCTTGCGGGTTACACCGACAAGCGCACCGATTATGATGACGACCAAGTGTTCGGGAACTATCGTGAGCTCAGAGGGGGAAACCTGAAGGACGATATGTTCTACCGCTCATCCAATCCTTGGAACTATAAGAGCGAACGCGCCCAATACAGTGATGATTATTACAGGTCCATCGGTGTTGAGAACCTTATCTGTATGGATCTGAGCATGGATGAAGTGGAGGAACGTTGCCAGGAATTGCCTGATGCCTATGCGACCTCTCTGTTTAAAGAAGGCAAGGTCTATGCACAGATTCTTTCGCATAACGTGCATTCTCACCCGGATCAGGCACGTTATGTATTGGAATCTCTACTTGATTCGGAAGGTAGTGTCGGAATATTCTGTACCCAAGGAAAGGACCGCACCGGAGCATACTGCGCTATGATCGAATCCCTGGCCGGTTCTACATTTGAAGAGATCAGGGAGGATTTTATGGAATCCTTGTGCAACTACTATCATATCGAGAAGTATTCTGATGAATACGAGATCGTAGCCAATATGTATGTTGACCGTGTCCTTTACCTGTACAAGTATCCTGAGTATATCGGGCACTACCTTGATGTTGACTGGACCCACATGGATTTCAGCGAATACAATCCCGAAGAGGTCATGACCGATTACCTGATTGGATTCGCGGGCATGCCTTCAGAGCTTGTCAATGCGGTGAAAGAGAAGGTCACCGCCTAATGGTGATCGGACGGTCTTTCCCTCGAATAGGGCAGTGCATCTCTCCAATTCGTCGCGTATCTTTATGTGCTGAGGGCATACATCCTCACATTTACCGCATTTTATGCACTCGTTGGCCATCTTCCTACCTTGCCAGACTACCAGCCAGTCCAGCTGACCCTTTGAGAAATCAGAGAGGCCGTATTGTATGACCTGATTGGATGCCATGAACGTTCCTGAGATCCCGATGTTCTTCGGGCAAACCTCTGCGCAGTAGTCGCATGTGGTGCAGGGGATGATTGGGTAGGTCGCCAGGATGTCTGTTGCCTTTTTCACTGTGTCCCTCTGTTCCTGTGTGAGATTTGTGAAACCTTTCATGTAGGACAGGTTGTCCTTCATCTGTTCGACGCTGGACATCCCTGAGAGGACTGTGAGTATCCCTTCTTTATCTGCACAGAATCTGATGGCCCAGGAGGCGCAGCTGCTGTCGGGTTCGGCATCCTTGAAGACCTTCTGTACCTTTTCAGGGGGATTGGCCAGCAGACCTCCTTTCACCGGTTCCATCACGATGACCGGTACGTTGTACTTCCTAGCAACCTCATAGCATTTCCTGGATTGGATATCGTTGCTTTCCCAGTCGTTGTAGTTTATCTGAAGCTGAACGAATTCCACATACGGGTGTTCCTTCAGAAGCTTTTCGAGAAGGTCTGCCTTATCGTGGAATGAGAATCCGAAATGCTTGATCTTACCTTGGTCCTTGAGGTCCTTGAAGTACTCCCATAGGCCGAATCTCTCGAACACCTCGGTCCTGGCGTTTCCCAGGTTGTGGAGCAGATAGAAGTCTACGTAATCGACGCCGAGGCGTTTCAGAGATACATCGAACAGTTCGACAGCCTCTTCCTTTGTCTTAGCGCCTCTCCATGCAGCATTCTTGGTTGCGATGTAGTAGCTGTCGCGGGGATACCTTTCTACGAGGGCCTGTCTGATCGCTTCTTCGCTGCCCGGATATGCCCAGGCTGTGTCAAAGTAGTTGAATCCCGCATCCATGAAGAGATCGACCATCTCCTTAGTCTGCTCGATGTCGATTTCATCTCCTTTCTTGGGAAGGCGCATGAGTCCGAATCCAAGTTTGCCAATATTCTCGTCGATCATAGAATCTCTCAGAAGATGAAGAATCTAAGAGTATATTTACCTGGCCGTTCGGGTTATGATGTATGTCGTCGCGAAACCAGTGATCCGAGGGTTTCAGATTTTGTGTATGATCCAATTCTGGATGTATGGTCCACACATTGTTCCGTTGTCAGAAATACTGACCAAGCGGCTGGCTGAAATAGACTGGGGACCCGAGTACGATAGCATCGGCTCCTCTGAGCTTCTCAAGGACGGGGCGCAGGTCATCCTTCATCGCACACACGCCATTGGTCTTTGCATCCTTCAGCTTGCATGCGAAGCAGCTTGTGCAGCCTTTGAATGTGTAATCATAGAGGTCTATCCTCTCTACCTCGAATCCATTGTCCTTCAGAGCCTCTCCGGCCCTGTCGATGGCCTGCGCAGTGTTCCATTTCTTGCGGGGACTTCCGTTGATAACAAATGCTCTCATAACTTGTGGACTAAGTTCATACACATAAAGCCTTAACACAGATGATATACATGTTTCTCAGAATGGTCTTCTCGGATCAACGAGGTCGTTTTAGGTTCTTCACTCCCTCGAAACGAATGGATCCGTCATCGTTCGATCCGTTTCAAGCTTCATCAAGATCCAGAAAAATGTCCCCTACATCTCCATTCAGGCAGATCGACCTGTCTGAAATCTCCTTTGGACAATAGGTTTCCCCATAGTTCAGGCAGGCATATTTGGCCTTCGGATCCTTCCATGTCCTGAACCAGAACGGGTACTTCACGATCACCGGCGTATTGGAACCAACTCCTATCTCCAGATATAGGATGCTTTGGCCTTCATGTCTACGAAGGTAATCAGAATACCTGGCGGATGCCGATCTCCATCCGTTATCTTCGACAAAGGAATCATCGGATCTAAGGTTGAGCGTCATGGGCATGCCGTCATCAGGGCAGACCGGAATCAATTCCGGATCGATCCTCATCGATACCCCGTCCGGGGGAGACTGATAGATTCCTGATCCGTCCTTCACAAAGCCCTGCGATTCAAGCATTGCGGAAATCTGAATCTCATTGTCATACGTCCTGTGGTTATTCGGGTCCGTGCTTTGGAAAAGTCCGTAATCGCCTTGCGTGTAGAACAATCTCTTCTTATCGAAACCTGCCCTTTGGAACTGGTGATCGACATTGGTGGTTACCACGAAATAATCCTTACCATCCAGTATCGAAAGCATGTTGTTGTAAACCGGTTTCGGAGGGTTGACATAGCGGTTGAAGTAGATGTGCCTGCTCCACCATGCCCACATGATCTCCGGGGAGGGGAACGGATAGAATCCTCCGGAATACATGTCGGTGATGCCGTATTCCTTGTGGAAATCGGAGAAGATCGACATGAACCTCTTCCCAGAGTATGTCAGTCCTGCAGATGTGCTCAGGCCTGCACCCGCTCCGACGACTATCGCATCCGCATCATCCATGGCTTCCTTCAAGGCTTGGACCGAACCGCTTCCTCTGGTCAGTTTCCTATCCAGGAATCCGATGCATTTCATTCCCTCAGATATGGTTTCCCTGTAACCGTCAGGGATGTCAGGATAGGAGCTTTTCATAGATTTCCCTATCCTTATCAAGGAAGACATTGAAGATCACCTCCTTCATAGAATCATCATTCTCTAACCATTCTGATACCGTATCGACCGCTATCTCCGCTGCTCTCATGTTGGGGAAGCGGAATACCCCTGTGGAGATGCAGCAGAATGCTACGCTCTTTATTCCATTCGCTCTGCACATCTCGAGTACGTTGGTATAGCACTGCGCCAGTGATTGCTCATGTTCCTTCGTAAGGTCGTGATAGACTATAGGCCCGACCACATGGATCACATTCTTGCAGGGCAGGTTGTATGCATCGGTCAACATGGGGATCGATGTGGGTTGCTCGTAATCATCGCCGAAGGCTGTCCTCATTTCCGACATCTTGCGATGGCATTCCATCCTCAGCTGCATCCCTGCATAGGTATGGATGCAGTTGTCGATGCATGAATGGCAGGGCTGGAAGCATCCGAGCATCTGGGAATTGGCCGCATTCACTATCGCATCACAATCCAGAGTTGTTATGTCCCCTTGCCATAGGGCGATCCGGTCCGCAGAGCGCTTATTGCTTCCCAGGGACTTGTTCACTGTCGCAATTCTTTCCACAGGATTCACGCCCCTCTCGGCATTTCTTTCTTTGAGATAGCGGTCTTGCAGCTCCAGAAGATCGGATGGGATCGGGGAGGGCCTCCTGACATTCATGTATGAACGCAGGAGCATCCTCTCCCCTTCGATGCCACCGGAAGCCCCGGTAAAGGCAATCCTGGAATCTTTCATCAGACCTTCCAGAAGAGGTTTCAGAAATTGTTCGGAACTCATGATGACGATTCCACTTTCCTATATCCTTCGCCCCAGGCCTTTAAGGAGTCAAGCACCGGACTCAGCGATTTGCCCAAGTCGGTTAGCGAGTACTCCACTCTGGGAGGGACCTCGGCATATGCTACACGGTTCAGCAGTCCGTCCGATTCCATTTCACGGAGCTTCTGTGTCAGAACCTTCTGCGATATCCCGTTGATGGCATCCAGGATCTCTCCGAATCTTTTGGTGCCATCCATGAGTTCCCTCAGGATCAGTACCTTCCATTTGTCACCGATCATCATCAGCGACACCTCGACCGGACACAGGGGAAGTTCTTTCATCATCAATACCTCGACCGGTGATATCAGTTCTTGAAAAAGAACCCTGCGGTCATGTCAAGATAGTTCTCACCTGAATACCCGGGGAATTCTTCTTTGACCTTCTCCTTGAATTCCGACGCTGATGAACAACAGGCACCAATCTCCTTGATCTTCTCCAGATAGGAGATCTTGGTCTCGACATCCTTCCTCGTCTCGGGAACGTAATGTGAGGACAGGAATATCTCTGTACCCCTGTCAAGGTAGCCCCTCAGATTAGATATTATCGCATCGGCGTGTCCAGCTCCAGCAACTATCGAATGGCAGTCGTGGCCTAGCATGTGGATGTAGACCGCTTTTGCCTGCGGGATGTAGACCTCAAAAGCATCGCCGTTGGGGATGATTTCCAAATCAATCCCTGCTATGGTCACGATACCGGCACCAAGTATCTCGCCTGAATTGACCTTACCGGAGTCAAATCCCTCTCCGAACGCTCCGGAGAAGTTCTTGATGAGCTGCGCACCTTCACCGTCGGTGTTGTATGCGACGGATGATTCGGTAAGATAGTTCTTGACGTTTGGAAGGAACGAGGATCCGGCTGCATGATACGATACCAGTTTCGCTTCGACCTCGATGTTCTTCTCCTTGAGATAGGATTCCATCTCCTGGATGCTGTTGTGGAATGCAGGGAGTTCAATAACCACTCCCTTTCCTTTCTTTTCCAGTATGATCACCTGATCGTCGATGGCATCCTCGGTCGTGTATACACGGATGCTTAGATCCCCGCAGGAGATGGTGGTCACAGAACCGTACTTCAGCGTCTCAGTTTCATTTTTCATTTGAGTTACCTCGCAGACGACACATATCATCAGGGATATAAGTATCAAAAAGAAACCAACAGGTAATAAAGTAACTATTAGGTTACTTTGTTACCGGAAGGTAACCAATGAGCGGTTTATCAACGAATAATTGGGATCAGAGGCGGATGCGTACCCATGATATCCATAGGCCCCTAACCGCAGGACCCCGGCCCCGGGGGCGGACCCTGTCATAGGATCGATGTCCGCTCCCTCATCCATCTTTCACGGACGGTGCATGCTTTTAAAAACTATGACAATCCAAGAGTCCATTTTATATTTTAACGTCATTAATGGTGCAATAGACTCGCCGATGACAAGGGAGTGATTACTGGCTATTAGTCAATTATCATTTACGAGCGACGGATTCCGTTGCATGGTCAGGAAGGCGGCATAATAGCAAGAGAGGAGAATAATATGGGCTTGAAAGGATATGGACGGAACGATTCATTCAGGAACATAATGATAGCGGTCGCGGTGCTGACGGTCCTGTTCGCGGCGATAGCGGTATCGGATTCGACCGATACGGACGGAGCATACGATGTGGAAATCGATGAGTGGAGCGTTGTTACCATCACCGATGGCGACACCATGTACATACAACCGAATACGTCGGATACATTCGAGTCTCCGATGATCGATTTCTGGCCTGGATATAGCGAAAGTGATTCACTGCCGGCCCACCGCCCGTACTGGGATACGGACTGGTTCAGACAGAGTGTCAAGCATATCGTCGTATGCGACGGGATCACATCTATCGGCGGGTACGCGTTCTGGAATAACACCAACCTCGAGAGCGTGATTGTATCCGATTCGGTGAAAGAGATCCGTAAGGGCGCATTCATGAACTGTACTTCCTTGAAGGAGGTCAAGATCGGTGGTTCGGTCAAGTATTTTGGTGGAGATGCCTTCAAAGACTGCACATCGCTTGAATACATCGAGTTCGGAAGCGGTATCAAGAAGGTCGGGGCCAATGCGTTCGACGGATGCACCTCTTTGAAAACCGTCATCCTATCGCCTGTGATCAGTGAGATCCACCCTCAGGCATTCCGCGGCTGTTCGTCCCTCATGTCGGTATACTACCTGAACGACCAGATGGATAAAGACACCATCAATATAGAACCTGGCAAAAAGGTCTTCGATAACTGCGGTAATGTCACCGTTTATTCTCCTAATAATTGCGCTTCTGTGGCAAAACCATTCTATTGGGACAATAACGTCACCTATATGTCCAATGGAGGCACGGAGAACGGTCTGGCTTGGGAGATCAGGGACGATACCTTGAGGATAAACAATGCACCCAATGAATCCGGTCAGACGATCGTTTACAATCACGAGGTCCGCCCTGCATGGGAGAGTTCGGTCCTATGGGGCGGAATCAAGAATGTGATCATCGAGAACGGAGTCACCGAGGTACCAGCTTATTTGTTCGAAAACCGGCCGAATATCGAATACATCAGTGTCCCCTCATCCGTTACAACCATAGGGGCCTATGCGTTCAGCGGCTGTACGCATCTGACGTCCATATCGCTTTCGAAGGAATTGACATCCATCCCGAATTATGCGTTCAAGGGATGTACGGCACTGACAAAGATCGATATCCCTCAGAAAGTTACGACCATCGGATCCAATGCGTTCTATGGGTGCGCCAACCTTAATAGCATCGTCATCCCGTCCGGGGTTACGACCATAGGCGAATCCGCGTTCCAGTTATGCAGCAATCTTTCGTCTGTCACCATACCGTCCTCGGTCACAGGCGTCGGAGAGAATGCATTCTACGCATGTTTGACCATGAAGGTCCTGCATTTTGAAACTTGGAGTATCAATTCCATTGGAAATAGCGCATTCGATTTCTTCGGTGATCTCATCACTCAAGACACCGACAAGAATATCACTGTTTACTCTCAGGATAACAGTGCATCCGGAAAGATTCCGTCGTATAGAGAACATGTCATCATCACTTACAAGAGTACCTCTGACTTAGATGGAAATATCCATTGGACCGTTTCCGGGGATACCTTGTACCTTAGACCGAATGGCAGCACAGCCTCGATGTCCAATTATTCATCTTCGCTGCCGCTGCGCCCAGCATGGGAATCGGCGTTCGGATGGGAAGATGTCTCTTGGGTCGTAATCTCTGAAGGCATCACGAACGTAGGCGATTATGCTTTCTATGGACTCTCGCAGATCAAACACATCGTTCTTCCTTACAGTCTGACGCAGATCGGATCCAATGCATTCTCCGGTACCGGGATAGAGTCCTTCATCCTTCCCAATTCAGTGACAACGATCGGAGGTTATGCATTCGCGGACTGCGGATCCTTGAAGACGATCATCAATCCGACCAAGGGCCTGGAAACGTATACCGTAGAAACTTTGGACCTGCCATCATCCGTCACATCCATCGGAAGCCATGCATTCTCCGGATGCGACAAGGCGAGGATGCTCGTGTTCACCGATTCTTTGACGCAGATCGGATCCGATGCATTCTCCGGATGCTTGCTTCAGTGCATCTATTTCACAGGTGAGACCTGGAGTGAGAAGACCATTGGGGAGGGAGCATTCTCGCTAGGTAATGTGGATCAGTGCGAAGTGTATTCGCACAACAACGTCGCAGATGGTAAACTGGGAAGCACGAAGATGCAATACTATGCGTCCTCAGGGGTAGAAGGCAGCATCAGATGGAGTATCATCGGAAGTAAACTGACATTGGAATCCAGCACAGATGGAGATGCTCCCATGAACAAGTATTCATCTTCGCTTCGCCCCGCATGGGAGTCGCCCGCTCTTTGGGATGGCGTCACCGAAGTCTCTGTCAAACCGAACGTAAAGTCGATAGGGGACTACGCTTTCATTGGGAGCAAGATCACATCTATCAGTATGCCGTCATCCATTACATCCATCGGTTCCCACGCATTCGAGAAATGCGAGAGGCTGGCCGTCTTATCCCTGCCCAGCAGTCTGAGTTCCTTGGGAGAGGCAGCGTTCAAGCAGTGTACATCAATAACATCGATCACCATACCTTCGAATGTGGAAAAGGTGGAGTATGAATGCTTCTATGGATGTACTTCAATGAAGTATCTGAATCTAGGGTCTGTCGCTATAGATATGAATAATACAAAATACGTCCCCGAAATCGGGCTTACTACAGATCAAGATACAAACATCAAGCTCAAAACAATCGGTGCCAAGGCATTCGAGGGCTGCGGCAACATAAGATGGCTTACCATCCCTGCTACTGTAGAGAAAATAGAAAGCCGTGCATTCAAAGACTGTAACATGTTGCACGATCTGATGTTTGAAAGCTTCACCATGGACTACAAGAATGATATTGCCTCTGATGCATTCAATTTGCACCCAGCACTCAGTTTCTATGTCAATTCTCCTTTCTTCAAGGCTGCGGAATATTTCAATGACAAGGGCATCGAAGAGATCCATATGCAAACTTCTGCAGGCATCCAGGATGATGTTTTCTGGGTAGTCAGAGGAAATACGCTCCATATAATCAAACATACTGTAACAGACGGAAAGACAACAGTTAACGGCGAACCATGGATATCCACATCATTCGATATGAAAACAGTAATAGTGGGGAAGGGAGTGACGGATTTGGGTCCGAACTGTAAATTCCCACGTTCCGCTGTGCAATTGTTTTTGCCAAGTACATTGAAAGAGCTCAGGTGTTCAAATTTCAGTAGGAATATTCTTGACCTCCCAAATATACAAAGGATCACCATGCCCTCAACGATCAATCTTGGAGAGGGAGCATTCGTCATGTGCATGAATCTCCAGAGCTTAACATTCACAGGAAATGAATGGCAAGTACAATACAATCCAAATTACCTTTTCGGGATTCTCAGTAAGAATAAAACGATCGCAATCTATTCCACCAATAATATCGCGGAGGGTAATTTCACCGTCCTTAAACCTGAAATCTCGTTGGTATACAGGGATGCCGGCTACAGGCCCGCAACCGAAGAAGTCACAAGCGGTTCATGCGCATTCTTCGGCGATGTGCACTGGTCATTCGACAGCGAAACTAAAGTGCTGAGAATCTACGGCGGCGGATACTCGATTGACGATTATCAGGCTACAAGCATGCCGTGGTATAAATTCAGGGATCAGATAAAGACCGTGGAATTCAATACCCCTTCACTTTTCGACATAGGGGCGTATGCGTTCTACGACTTGCCCAATCTGGAGAAGGTCGTTTTGCCTCCTAGATTAATGAATATCCATGAGAAAGCGTTCTATCGTCCCGTCAATTCGACCAGTTTGAAATCGATTACTTTCGGCCCCGATATCCAGACTATACAAAAAGATGCTCTGTTCGGCCTTATGCTGTATGACGAATCAGGAAAGCTCATCGATTTCACAGGAACAACCGGAGGGATCGATGCTGTTCCTCAGAAGGTCCGGAATTCGACGTTCGAGCTCGTTGATGGTAAACTGACCAGGCGCGTTGCGGATATGAAGGTGTCACTCAATGCGAATGAGTATATCTTCGATGGTAAGGACCATGTTCCCTTGGTATCTGTATTCTCAGGTAACACATGGCTGGCTGTAGGTCTTGATTACACAATATCGTTCGAGAGGAACGGCGACATTAGTGTCGATACCAAGAATCCGGGAACAGTTACCGTTGTCATAAAGGGAATAGGGGATTACTCGGATGCTCCCCCCATAAAGGAAAACTATACCATCCTCGCAGCAGAAAGGGCGACCATAGCTGTTGCGCCTACAGGTAAAACACTGACATACACCGGACAGCCTCAGCAACTGATCCAAGCCGGAAGCAGCAGCAATGGTACGATGCAGTACAAGTTGAATGACGGTGAGTATTCTACGAACATACCTGTCGGAATATACGCCGGTACCTACACGGTCTACTACAAGGCAGTAGGGAACGAGGACCATACGAATTCAAAGGAAGGTCAGGTCAGGGTCACAATATCCAAGGCAACGCTGAATGTGATCCCTAAAGCTCTGACAATCAGCCGTCACGAAGAGAATCCCAATTTCACATACGAAGTTACAGGACTCGTGAATTCCGAATCAGCTGACGTTTGCAAAGGAGCCCCAATATTCCTTGTGAACGGAAATGAGTATGACAAGGATTTGGAATCCGGGACATACGCAATTACAATCGATCCTACGCCGATGGTTGCTGATAACTATCGTTTCGTAGGAAACGGTTCCGCGACGCTTACGATCGCTTTAGAGAAACATAACATCGAATTGCCATCGGCAAATGAGCTTACATACAACGGAAGGGCCCAGGAACTGATCACAAATACACATGAGCTCTTCGTGAATGCCATATTTAAGTTCGCTATCGGTGAAAACCCCAATGATGCCGACTTCCGGGAGTCCTATGCGGTTGACAAAGGATCCAGCCCATGGGTGTATTATCCTGCCGCTACCAATGCTGGAACCTATGTTGTATGGTACAAGGCGGACGGTATAAATGGATATGAGAATGTCCCGCTCACAAGAGTCGACTGCAAGATAAATCCCAAGTCCATTGCAGAAGCGACTGTCACACTGGAACAGAGTACGGTAGCATATAACGGGCAGCCACATGCTCCCAGTATAACGGGCGTATCTTTGCCCGGTTTCAGCAACATAACCTACACGTATAACATTGAGGAAGGCTCCTTCGTTGAGCCTGGAGTTTATGTTGTGACGGTGACAGGTACCGGCAACTATTGCGGAACCGCCTCGGCAATCTATACGATATCGGATTCGGGATCCATATTCCTGAGTGCGACCGCTTCACCGTCAGGGATAGGCGGATCCGTAACGGTCGATAAGAAAGGTAATATTGAGGCCGGTGAAAAGGTGACCCTGACGGTCACCCCATTGGCAGGTTATGAGGTTGGTAGGGTTCATATTGTTAAAATGGACAAGACCGAAGTGGACATAAGTCCAAAAGATGGCAAATATGAGTTCATCATGCCTGAAGGGGATGTGAACGTATATGCCTCGTTCCATGCCATACAGCACACGGTCACTTACAGTCTGGTGAACGGACAGACTATAAAAGACTCCATGGCCAACATCGGAGAGGCCTTCACAAGCGAACCTATCCTTCCGATGGTGGGTTACTATAATCCGCAATCCGTTACCGTGACAGTCGGCGGAGAGCCCTTGACCAGCGGATACAGTTTCTCGAATGACAGGGTCACTATCGATAAAGGATTCGTGACCGGAGATGTGGTCATATCTGCGGAATGTACTGTAAGGACCTTTTTGGTTGATGGATCCTCAGGCAGATTTGTTGCTGTCACCAATATGACACAATATGTCGAATACGGTTCCGATGCGGCAGAGATGGTGTTCACTCCGGTTGAAGGATACCGTCTGGTTGCATACAGTGTAGGGCTCCATCTACATGAGAATGTCAAGTTGATAGATCGTCTGAACGCGGACGGTACCTTCACATATCGTTTCTTGAATGTGACCGAGAGGTGCAAGATATATGTCTACGCAGAGGAGATCGATGAGCACATAGTGGTCTGGAAGAATGGAAACACTACCCTGGAGTTAGACAGATGGGTTGAAGAAGGAACGCAGCCGAATTATGGAGGTTCCACTCCGACCAAGGAGGCAGATGAGTATTACACATACACATTCTCCGGATGGTACCCTGACCCTAATTTGACTCCTGTCTGGTCAGACGTAGAATATCACGCAGTCTTTGCGGCCACCGAGAACGAACATACGGTATCAGTCAATACAATCGTTTCCCCAGTTTCGACAGAAGTCGGGGGGGATGTGACCGTGGATATGACGGGTAGCATCGCAGCTGATGAAACGGTGACCCTGACGGTAATCCCTGAGAACGGATTTGCTATCAAGAATGTCCAGGCGTTTAAGAAATCAGATCTTTCACCAGTAGTTGTTACTGAAGGCTCGAACACATACACGTTCACGATGCCTTCAGAAAGTGTCGAGGTCCAGGTGGAATTCAGCGCTATTGAGCGTACTGTGACCTATGATATAACAAATGGACAATCCATTGCTGCATCTGTTGCTAACATTGCTCAGGAATTCGTCAGTGAAGAAATCACCCCGAACGAGGGATGCGTCCTCCCTGCATCCATCGTTGTGAAGATCGGTGATAAGGTCCTCAGCGACGGATATAGTTTTGAGAATGGAAGGGTAACCATTGAGAAGGGGGTGGTTTCAGGAGATGTTACCATCTCAGCTATATGCATCATCCAGACATATTCGGTCACAGCATCTATCGATGCGAACGGTACGGTCACCAACGCAAGTCAGAGCGTAGGTTCCGGTTCTGATGCTAAGGAAATGGTGTTCACTCCAAAGACAGGCTATCATCTGGTGTCATACAACATCGGTTATGGTGATAAGTCGATAACTAATGTAGCTCAGGACGGATCATTCTCATATCACTTCACCAATGTGAAGGAGGACTGCAGCATCTCAGTGAAGACTGAGATCAACACTTACACCGTTGTGTGGAAGAATGGGGACGTCGTCCTTGAGACAGATGAAGGTGTACCTTATGGAACTGTGCCGTCTTATGACGGAGACAATCCTACCAAGCAGTCGGATGCCAGGTACACATACAGTTTCTCAGGATGGTCGCCTGCGTTGGTTCCCGTTTCTGGTGATGTGACATACCTTGCAACCTTCACCAGCAAGGAGCGTGTGACTCCAACTCCAACACCTACGCCAACTCCCGATCCAACCCCAACCCCAACTCCAACACCTACGCCAACTCCCGATCCAACCCCAACCCCAACTCCAACACCTACGCCAACTCCCGATCCAACCCCAACCCCTAAACCCACTCCAGAACCGACACCGGTCGAATACGAGGATACGAAGATTTCGGATGAAGGGTCCAAGACGCACTCGTCAACACAGGAGACTGTGAATGAGGATGGAAGTAAGGATGTGAAGGAATCATCCACCACTGTCAATGTCGACGGATCCATTTCGGAGGTACAGACCACGACAGTTGAAAAGACTGACGAGCAGGGAAACACTATTGCGGATTCAACCACGTCTGAGGTATCCAAAGATGCATCAGGTAATGTCGTATCGACCATTGAGACGAAGACCACTACGACCACGACAGGTAACACCAGTGTGGTTGTCGAGTCCTCGGAGGTCAAGGATTCGTCAGGAAATACAACGTCTACCATCTCCACAGAGAAGGAGATCACCGTGGGTGACGGCACTGTGGTGGAGAAGGCCAAGATTACCGAGATATCCGGAGATGTATCTGTCATCACCGAATCCGAATCTACCATGTCCACAACCGGAGGGGAGGTCACCGTTAGTACTACGACTACCGAGACAACCGTCGAAGGAGAAAAGTCCTCAGTCAAGGTCACTGAATCAGAGACCTCGACTCAGATTATCTCCGGTGGAAAGCAGGTTAATACTTCATCTATGGTAACTGAGACTGCAACGGATGGAACCGTCACCAAATACGAGATCGAATCCACCCTAGTTAATACGACCAATGGGGACGTTACTACCATCAGCGCGGCGATCACAGAGGTGATCAAAGACGCACAGGACAATATGATGTCCACAACCAAGACCGAATACACCATAACCCTGACGGATACCGATTCCATCAAGGAGACGACGGTCACAGCCCTCGACCAGAACGGAAACGAGACCAAGACCGGAACCGTCGAGGCCACGAGCCTTGCCGAGAAATCCGTCACCGCGGTCGCTTCTACGACCGGCGAGGGTTCCCAGAAGGTCGAGACCATCGAGACCACGCTCAACTATGCTACAGGAGAATCCGTATTATCCGCTTCCGATATCGAGAACGCTGTGGAATACGCCAACAAGGTAGCGGAGATGGCGCAGATCTCAGGAGACGCGTCGAAGGTCCTGAATGTCAACTCGGGCGATTCGGCAACCGCCACTGTATCGCAGGATGCACTCCGTATCCTTGCTGACAACAGCACATCCCTCAACGTAGTCTCGCAGGAAGTATCCCTGAAGTACGACAGCGATGCGCTCGGAAGGTTCTCCAGAGCATCCGGAGAGGTGACCGTGAGCATGGAGAAGGACAACGCATCCGAGCTCAACGATGCCCAGAAGGCAGTCGTTGCCGATGCGACGTTCATCACCGTCAAGGCGATGGCAGGTGACGAGTACATCTCGGATATCGAGGGGACCGTCGCTATGACCTTCACCTTCGAAAACAGCAGGAACTGGACCAACTACGGTGCATTCTACGTGGATGACAACGGTAACAAGGAAGCGATGTCATACGTTTATGACGCTGATACCAAGCAGATGACCGTCTATTCCACCCACCACTCCGTCTATGCTATTTTGGAAGTCACTGAGGAGCCTGCGGCCGAGAACGGCATCGACAACTCCCTTCTGATCGGTGTCGGCTGTGCGATAGCGGCCATCATAATCGTAGCTGCCGTGGTATACGTCAGGAGAGCCTGAAAACGATTTCCCGTGCATCATGCACGGGTCTCAAACTCATTGGACCTCCCGGGATACGGGAGGTCCACATTATTCTCAGTATGGGGCCTGTGACGGACCGAAGTCTTGATGGTGCGATTGTGATCACATATCGGTGATCCCGATTACAGTGTAAGTACACATTTGTCATCGATTATTGAGCTTAGTGACCAGCGTGTTGGTATGACCTCAACATGCCTTCATAGAGCGGATCTTATGAAGGTAGAAATGGCGCCGAGAGAGAGATTCGAACTCCCGAGGGCGAGGCCCAGCGGTTTTCGAGACCGCCGCCATACCGGGCTTGGCTATCTCGGCTTGGGTCTCCCGACATGATTACTCTATTAAATATCTTCGTCTATCGCCAGTTAATGACTGATATTACTGATCGTATCAAGGCGGCGAAGGCGGCCACAGTCGATATGTCCGTCCTATCCACGGATGTCAAGGACAAGGCCTTGGAAGCCATGGCCATGGCGCTGGATAGGAACCGTTCGATCATCCTGGAAGAGAACCAGAAGGATCTGGATGAGGTAAAGGACACCATACCTGTGCCGATGTACAAACGCATGGTCGTGGACGATGCCAAGATCGATGAGATGGTCAAAGGGATCAGGAGTGTCAAGTCCCTTAAGGATCCTGTTGGAGAGACCATCTCCACCACAGAATTGGACGAGGACCTCGTCCTGTATCAGGTCAGATGTCCCGTCGGTATGCTCGGTGTCGTTTTCGAATCACGTCCCGATGTTGTACCGCAGATCATGTCCCTCTGTCTGAAATCAGGCAACTGTGTGGCATTCAAAGGCGGGAGCGAAGCTTACCGCACCATCAAAGCATTGTTCGACATCCTGCGCATATCGGCAGTGGATTCGGGCGTTCCCGAGTCGGCCTTCGTGCTCATGGAATCAAGGGAGGATTTCAAGGAGATCCTCAGCATGGACGGATACATCGATCTGCTCATCCCAAGGGGTTCCAACAGTTTCGTCAGATACGTTCAGGAGAACACCAGGATCCCGGTGCTGGGACACGCCGCAGGGATATGTCATATCTATGTCGATTCGGAATGCGACCAGAAGCTTGCAGTGGAGGTAGCCACAGATTCAAAGGTCCAGTATCCCGCGGTGTGCAATGCGGTGGAGACCATCCTCGTGGATTCCAAGATTGCGGATGAATTCCTGGTCAAGCTCGGTTCCTCATTCCAGTACAACAAGGTGGAGGTCAGGGGGGACGAGCGTACGCTCCAAGTCATAAAGGATGCCAAGCCTGCCACCGAAGAGGATTGGTATGCAGAGTACGGAGATCTCATAGTTTCTGTCAAGGTAGTCGATTCGCTTCAGGAGGCCATAGATTTCATCAACACTCACAGTTCGCATCACACGGATGCCATCATCACCAACAACATGGCCAAAGCGGCAGTGTTCGCGAAGATGGTGGATTCGGCAGATGTGTTCGTCAACGCTTCCACCCGTTTCGCCGACGGATACAGGTTCGGCAAGGGTGCGGAGGTAGGAATCAGCACCAACAAGATACACGCCCGCGGCCCTATGGGAATGGAAGGGCTGATGATTTACAAGTACGTCCTTATCGGAAACGGCCAGGTCGTCAAGGACTATGTCGGAAAGGATGCAAAACAATTCACGCACAGGCATCTTGACAATGAATGTCCGCTGAGGTGATGTAATGACAAGGAAGGAGACTCTCGGAACCGTCGATCGTGTCGTCATCAAGATCGGTACCACATCCCTGATGCAGGGTAGGAGGACCATATCCATCGATTTCATGGATTCCGTGGCCGAGCAGGTCAGGGCCCTGAAGGATGAGGGCAAGGAGGTTCTGATAGTCACTTCCGGTGCTATCGGTGTCGGACTCAGGGCGATGAAGGTCAACGCCAATCCCAACGATATCCCGATCAGACAGGCTGCCGCTTCAGTGGGCCAGAGCATCCTGATGCAGAGGTGGGCGGATAGTTTCCAGAGGCAGGGCATGATCGTAGGCCAGATCCTGATGTCATTGGATACGTACTCTGACAGAGAGAGCGCCATCAACCTCAACAATACTATCAATTCACTCCTCGACAACGGCGTGGTGCCGATCTTCAACGAGAACGATGCGGTATGCATCACGGAGATCAAGTTCGGTGACAATGATACGCTTTCCGCGATAGTGGCAAGCAGGACGGATGCAGACCTTCTGGTGATCCTTTCCGATGTGGCCGGCCTCTACGATTCAGATCCCACTAAGAATCCGGATGCCAAGCTCGTACCGGAGGTCCATGATGTTGATTCCGTCCGTTCCATGGCAGGGGACAGCAGCACCGGATTGGGAACTGGCGGCATGAGGACGAAACTCGATGCGGCAGCAATATGCAAGGATGCAGGCTGCAGCATGATAATCGCCTCCAGCAAGGAACCCGATGCGGTCTACAGAGCAGCCACAGGCGACGACATCGGTACCATATTCGTTTCCGATAACGAGATCTCCAAGAAGCGCAGATGGATCAAATCCGCTCATGCCTCTGGAAGGATAGTCATAGATGAGGGTGCCGAGAAGGCTGTCCTGGATCACAAATCCCTGCTCCCAGTAGGAATAAGGGCAGTCGAAGGCACGTTCGGGAAGGGCGAGGTCGTCGACATAATCTGCGAAGGAAACAGGATTGCTAAGGGGATATCGGGTTACGATTCCAAAGAGCTCTCTGTAATCGCAGGTAAGCACACTGATGAATTGGAGAAGGCATTGGGCCGTAAGGACCACAAGGAAGCCATACTCTCCGAGAATCTAGTCGTGATGTGATCCGAGATAAAAAGAAAAAAATAACCGGGGGTCTCCCCCCGTAATTGATTTTATCAGTCTTCCCACTCTGTGACTCCATCGGAGTCCGAGAGGGCTGATTTGTGGAAGATCGGTTCTTTGATGCCTTCCTTCTGCTGTTTCCTGTAATCCCTATATGCTTCCATGACAGGTTTTGCCAGCAGAGCGACCACGATCACGTTGACCGCTCCCATGGCTGCCATAAATGTATCCGAAATCAGATCCATCAGCGCGGTGCTGATGGTACAGGATGCGAAGGCTACCAGTACGACGACGACACGGAGTACGAACACGACGGTGTTGTGATCCTTGACGAACCTCAGGTTTGCCTCGGACATGGTGTAGTATCCGAGCATACTGGTGAATGCGAACACGAACAGGAACATGGCGATGAGCGTGGGTGCCCATGTTCCGAGAGCCTGGGATGCGACCTCCTGAACGAGAGGTGCTCCCCTGAGTCCCAATGCCATGACCTCTTCCCAGTTACCGAAGGACAGGACCGCTATTGCGGTGAAGGTACAGACGATAACGGTGTCGACGATAACTCCGAAGGACTGGATGAGTCCCTGCTTGACGGGGTGGGTGGTGTCTGCGGTACCTGCGAGGTTCGCGATGGATCCCAGACCCGCCTCGTTCGAGAAGACTCCTCTCTTCAGTCCGACCATGATGATGGTACCGATTCCACCACCGAGCAGTGCGGGTGCGGAGAAGGCATACTGGAAGATCATGGCGAATGCGTTGCCGACGTTGCCGAAGTTCATGACGATGATTGCGATTGTGAAGATAATCCAGAAAACCGCCATTGCGGGAACGATCTTCGCTGAGAACCTTCCGACGATCTTTGTTCCGCTGAAGATTACGAGTCCGGCGATCAGTGCGATGACGAATCCTACGATGTGGGAGTCGACATTGAATGCCTCGACGATAGCTGCAGAGGAGTTGCTTGCCTGGACACCGACGAATCCGATACCGAAAGTGACCGTGATCAGGATGGCCAGGACGACCCCGAGCCATCTCTTCTTCAGACCTTTGGTTGCGTAGTATGCGGGTCCTCCGTAGTAACTGCCGTCTGACTTCTTCTCTTTGTAGATCTGGGCTGCTGTGGATTCCATGAAACTGGTTCCTGCACCGATCAGTGCGAAGATCCACATCCAGAAGACCGCTCCGGGTCCTCCAGTAGCGATAGCGGTAGCGACTCCGGCGATGTTACCTACACCGATACGCGCACCCATTCCCAGACAGAATGCTTCGAACGAAGACAATTTCTTGCCGTCCGTCTTGTCGTTGACACCGGTAACTGCAAGTGTTGCGTTCTCCTTTATGTGAACGACCTGCATGAACTTGAGCCTGACAAGGAAGTACAGACCAAGACCGATGAGACAGACGAAGGCGATATACCAGATATATTCATTCAAAGGACTGAATATATCGTTCAGAAGATCACTGAAACTCATTTGTTCCCCTTCATATCTTTAATTCGATTTCACAGCGTTTTCTAGCTGTCAATCTATGCGTTCCTCACCATCCGAATATAATATAATGATTTCTGAACATAATCGGAATTCGTACAAAGTCAATGGATTACTGATAATAACGTTAGTTTTACTGCGAATTATCAAAATAATGTCAATTTATTAGCGTTATTCGTAGAATGTCTGATGATATCATCAATAATTAGTCAATAAATTATGACTATTGTATTTTTCCCAAAATTCTTGGATGATACGTGCAGCTGGACATTTGCATAGTCCTGTGAACAGATGAGAATTTAAGAGAAACATGGTGGACCCGGCCGGATTTGAACCGGCGACCTCCGCAATGTCAATGCGACGTCATAACCCCTAGACCACGGGTCCGATGTGTGGACGATATACTGACAGTACATAAACTTTTTTAGCCACAGCAGGATTGACAGGCGATGATCACACTAGGTATCGAGGGTACTGCACACACTCTTGGGGTCGGGATCGTGGATTCCGATCACAATGTTCTGGCCAACGAGCTGGACATGTTCAAGCCCAAGAACGGAGGTCTGCATCCCAGGGAAGCTGCGAACCACCATGTAGATGTGGTTTCCAGGATAATGCAGCAGGCCTTTGACGTCTCGGGACTGAAACCCAAAGACATCGATGTGATATCCTTCTCCATGGGTCCGGGATTAGGTCCGTGCCTTCGTGTCGCAGCTACGGCAGCAAGGGCATTTTCATGCACCATGGGTATCCCTATCGTCGGAGTGAATCATTGTGTCGCCCATGTGGAGATCGGACGTGCTTTGTGCGGTTGCGAGGATCCTGCACTGCTTTATGCATCCGGAGGAAACACGCAGGTCATCGCGTTCGCCGAAGGCCGTTACAGGATATTCGGCGAGACACAGGATATCGGTATCGGCAATATGCTCGATAAGCTCGGAAGGGATCTTGGCATGGGATTCTACGCGGGGCCGATCTTCGAGAAACTGGCCAAGGAAGGCAAGGAATACCATGAGCTGCCATATTCCGTGAAAGGCATGGATGTTGCATTCTCCGGCTTGATGACAGCGGCCTTGGCGCTGCAGAAGAAGGGCGTTCCTCTTGAAGACATAGCATTGTCCGTACAAGAGACGGCATATGCAATGCTCACAGAAGTCACCGAAAGGGCTATGGCCCATATAGGCAAGGATGAGGTCCTTCTCGGGGGAGGTGTAGCCCAGAACATGCGTCTGAGGGAGATGGTCAGGGAGATGGCCGAGGCCCGCGGTGCAGAGATGTATTGTCCGGACCGCAGATTCTGTATGGATAACGGTGCGATGATCGCATGGCTCGGAAGCGAGATGTATGAATCCGGTGTCAGAATGGATATCGCAGACACTGAGATCAATCAAAGGTTCAGGACCGATGAGGTCGAGGTCACATGGAGGAGCTGAGCTGCCTCTCCAGGATCTCATCTAGTTTTTCCAGGAATAATTCGACGTTCTCCGAAGGAACAGATCCTCCGGCAGCTATACGGTGTCCGCCGCCGTCCCCGCCTGCTGCGTTGCATGCTTCCCTCATGGCGACTGCCAGATCGATGCCTCTGTCAAGCTGTATCCACATGCCTCTGGACGACAGGTTCACGGGTTCCTTTGACCGATTCATTCCGATAGTAGGCTTGTTCGGATCTCCTATGCATTGCATGGCGATACCGCAGAGCATTCCGGTGAAACCAGAATCAGAACTGTCGAACCATTGGAAGTGCTTCCTCTGATTCAACCCCTTGCTGTCCAGCTCCACCATGTTGATGACTACGTCTCTGTCCGATTCATGCATGAGCTTTGCACCCATCTCGATGCTCTTCGCGTCGCCCATTCCTGCCGATATCCCGATCCCTCCGAATCCTGAACGGCCGCAGCTGTTGAGGACGGATGACAGGTATTCCGCATCCATGTTGAATCCTTTCAGGAAGTATCTAGCGCGGGCAATCTCATTCATTGACTGTTCGAGCATTCCCTGTTCGGTGAGCTTTATCGCTATCAGTGAGGAGAGTTTCCTCTTCTCTTCCTCTGAAAGATCCATGTAAGATTTTCCATGGTCGAT
>SUST01000011.1:42860-50147 GCA_015063285.1 Thermoplasmata archaeon | reverse complement strand
GCCGCATGAGCGGACAGGCACGTACCTGGGCGGTCTATTCTGTCATCCAGACGGAACCGAACTGTCCAAGTCAAGTTCAATTGTCAAAAACCTAAATGGATTGACATTTCTGCTTGAGAAAGTGCAACAAACCGGGATTGTAAGAAAGTGGTGCAAGGGACGAGATTTGAACTCGCGGACCACTAAGGACTAGCCCCTCAAGCTAGCGTCGTTGGCCATGCTTGACTACCCTTGCACTCAGTACCCCAGAGATATAGATGTTGTTAATAAAGGTTTCCCGTAGGTCACCTGGACCAATAGGTCCTGGCAGCCTTACCCATTGCCAGAACATTCTCGTCCGTCGTCGAGATGGGGGTCTCGCATCCGGGGGCCAGTATGAAACCTCCCTCCTGACCAGCCGCATCTATCACGCCGTAGCAGGCGGAGGTGATCGATTCAGGGTTGCCCATCATCATGACCTGCACAGGGTCCACATTGCCCATTATCGAGATGTTCTTTCCTGCCGTTTCCTTTGCTTTGGCAGGATCGACCGCATGATCGAAGCTCAGGCAGTCCGCACCGGTCTGAGGCATCTCCTTCAGTATCTTCAGTGTATTTCCGCAGATGTGAACGAACGTGTGGACGTTGGAATCCATATTGTTGACATCTTTGACAATCTGCGTGATGTAAGGTGCTGAGAACTCATGGAACATGTCCGGAGATATCAGGTCCTCTGATGACGTCGGGTCCGCCATCCACATCACTGTCGCACCGGCCTCCAGCATACGAGTTTGCATCGCCGAGACGAAAGGTGTGGTCTTCCCGATGAGCTTCTTGACCATATCGGGATCCATCAGCATTCCCATGACCATGTTCTCTACGCCCATGATGTAACCTGAGGTGGTGATAGGCCCCCAGGACAGTCCGCAGATGTGGAGGTCTTCGGGCAGGATACGAGCAGTCTCCTCCAGAGCATCGACGAATACCTTCTGGAAGTTGGGGCATTCCGATGCGACACTGGGGTCGAAGAAAGCGAGTTGATCGATCTGTTCTGCATCCTCTGCGAGTGGCTTCAGGATCTGACCGTAATCATCCTCTGGGAAACGGACCTGCATGCCGAGGTCCATGAATGGAACCTGAGAGTCCAATACAGGTTTGACGAAATCGGATTTCGTCTTCACGGCATGGTCGACGGACACCTTTGCTGAAACCTTGGGGTCCCATCTGGCCGCGTCAACTGTGATGCCTGCGCTGCGTGCAGCGGTCGCTAGGACGAAGTTGTTGACAGGCGTCCTATCTGTCTTCTCATGGTTCAAAGCTGCTTCCACACAGTCCCTGTGCCCGGCATCAATCATGAGCCATGAAAGTTATTACAACCTTAAAATCCTATCACGGATAATCGGTACAACGATCACAGGCGTCCTATGATCTCGTTGGTGAATTCCTCGTTTGTCAGAGTCCCGAGGACATCGGGTGTCCTCTTCCCTGCGATATAGGCCTCGCAGAGAGCGCTCATGATCTCATCGGCTTCGTTTTTAAGCCCGAAATTCCTGAGCATTATGGCCGCGGACATTATAGCGGATGTCGGATTCTCATACCCTTCGGTTATCGTGTCGTCATACGTCGGTTTGTTGCAGGGCTTGAATAGTTTGTAATCGTTCCCAGCAAAGTAGAGGGGTCCGAGATGGTCGAAGCCGGTAAGGCCGCCGAGTATACCTGCGACGACCTGGTTGTAGAGGTCGACACAGACTATGCACTGGTCATTTCCGGGGTATTTGATAGAATGTGCCGCCCAGTCCTTGACGTTCAAAATCCTTGTCTTGTATACGTCCGACGGGAAGATGGATGTGAACGATTCTTTGAACATGTCGCTGCTCATAGGGAAGAAGTCGTCCCTGACCAGACAGGTGATCCTTTCCAGTTTCCTGGTCTCGACATTGTCCAGCGCCAGACTCATCATCCTGTTGTAAGCGTTGTTCTTGACGTATTTCGTCAGTGTGACGCCGTCGAGATCCGGCACTTCCGAGATCTCCGTATCGATGTTGTTGTTACTGCTCCAGAGAACGACGTCCATGCCGTCGACGCCCAGATCGGGTGAGAGGGTCTTGTAGTACCTCGCCCTGGCGAACAAGTCCAGATGGACCATGAGTGACTCGAGAGGATCCTTACCGTTCTCAGGGGTATAGACCGGACCGCTCATTATGACGTTGCATTCGTCCATAAGGTCCATGGTCTCGTGTGGAAGGTACTGTCCTGTATTGTCGAAGGCCGATCTACCTATCTCGCCGTGGACTATCTCTACCGAGTCCGTCACGGCCTTGATGATGCGTTCGGCGGATTGAAGCACCGGGGGCCCAACCCCGTCTCCGTCCAGGAACAGTACCTTGTCAGACATCAGAGTCTGTCCACCAGTGATGCGTAGATCATCGGGAGAGTGATGGTCGCGTCTCCTTCGACGGTCATCTTCTTTGCTTCAGGCTTTACCTTACCCCATGAGATGGCCTCTCTGAGCCTGGCTCCGGAAAGGGAACCGTCATACTCCTCGGCCGTGGTCAGGTATACGGCGTAATCCAATCCGCCGCGGAACTGATTCCACCAAATGACATGGTGCTTGGAGATTCCTCCTCCGATCATGAGCGCGCCGGTGTTGGTGGCGTGGTTCGTCATCTCGGAGAGCATCTGTTCGTCTCCGAAAAGATCGATCCTGAACTTCCTGTGGGTCTGGTAGTACATCCAGAGCTGGCATCCGAAGGATCCGTCTGTGATACCGGGAACGACGATGGGGATCTGATTCTTCCATGCCCAGTACATAAGCGAGTTCTCGTCGTTCATCCTCTTTCCTACCTCCCAGATGATCTCGTGGGTGGTCATCGAGTCCTTGCCCTCAAAAATCTCGTCGAACATGGGCAGGATCTCTCCTTCGAGGACCTCTCCGTAGCAGTCGTCGGGAACGAGAACATTTCCGAGCCTGGAGATCTCATACTCCTCCCTCAGCTTGGCATCATCCATCATGAAGTCGCCGTGGTAGTAGTGCTCATAGGTCCTGGAGATGTCGTGATCGAGGCATCCGCAGGTTGTGATGATCAGGTCTACTCTCTTGTTCTTGACCATGTCCACAAGGACACCGCGGGTTCCGGTGGCCATGATGCATGCGGGGAACGAGAGGATCTTCAGACAGTCCTTGTCCTTCTCCATCCTCTCGAGGATATCAGTGGCATCGGCCAGCTTCTGTGCTGTGAATCCTCCTGCACCGCTCATGTATCTCATGAGCTCGTCCACTGTCATTCCTTTTTTGACCTTGATGTCCTCAACTTCTATGAGTTCGAGTTCTGCTTCCTTCGACATTTTATCGTCTCTTGCTGACGGCTAGTAGGATGTGGATTAAAAGGGTATTGCTCCGAAAAGGTGGCTATGTCTCTTTATAGGTACCCGTTTTTATCTCGTGTACTTATATATGAGGACGATATCACTCGATTCAACCAAAAGATAGGGGTTATGAAATGATAGTCGATATTTTCGCTACAGAGAATCTGCTATTCATGATCCCGGTTGCGACAATTATCGCACTGATCTTCGCAGCTTACTTCTTCAAGGATGTCTGGTCCAAGGACAAGGGCACCCCTGAGATGCAGAAGGTTTCAGATGCGATCGAGACTGGTGCAATGGCTTACCTGAAGCGCCAGTACAAAACAATCGGAATCGTGATTGCAATACTCGCAGTCATAATCGCCCTCTGTACGTTCGTCGGAGAACCTTTCTCCAACTATCTGAACTACAAAGTGGCAATCGCATTCGTTATTGGTGCCGCATTCTCAATCCTCTCTGGATTCATCGGAATGAAGGTATCGGTCAACTCAAACATCAGGACATCCGCAGCAGCCAAGAGGTCGCTCGGTGAGGCATTCAAGACATCATTCAGGGGAGGAGCACTCTCCGGAATCGCAGTGTCTGCACTGTCCCTCTTCGGACTTTTCATGGTCGTCCTGATCTACAACGCTCTCATCGGAGACGGAGACGGACTCACTCCTTCCCTGACTCCCACACTCCACGCTGTCGTCGGATATGCCTTCGGAGCATCCTTCGCAGCTCTCTTCGCCCAGCTGGGTGGAGGAATCTATACCAAAGCAGCAGATGTCGGATCCGATCTCGTCGGAAAGGTCGAGGCCGGAATTCCCGAGGATGACCCCAGGAACCCTGCAGTCGTCGCAGACCTTGTCGGAGACAACGTCGGAGACTGTGCAGGTCGTGGAGCAGATATCTTCGAGTCGACCGCAGCAGAGATCATCGGTGCGATGGTCATCGGTACAGCCGTTGTATCCGTCGCCCCTTACCTCGGTAACAACTGGGTTTTCCTTCCCCTTGTCCTCATGGCATTCGGACTCGTCGCTTCCCTCGTCGGAATCGCAGTCGTCAGGATGAAGGAGGACGATGATGTCGTCAAGTCCCTCAACAAGGGTTACTATGTCACCATCGCACTGAACGTCATATTCCTGGCAGTCGGTACGTACTATCTGCTCGGAGAGGATTACTGGGTACACTTCTTCATCGCAGGACTCATCGGTATCGCACTCGGTCTTGCAATCGTTTACCTCACACAGTACTACACCGGCGACCACAAGCCCGTCAAGGGAATCGCAGCAGCATCCGAGACCGGAGCAGCTACGAACGTCATCGAGGGTATCTCGGTCGGAATGGAATCCACTGTTCTGCCCGTCGTCTGCATCGTTATCGCTATCGTCGCAACATACATGCTCGGATACACCGCAGCACCCGAAATCTTCGGAGTCAAGATCGACCCCACTACCTTCGGATTCTACGGAACCGCAGTCGGAACCATCGCAATGCTCGCCTCTTCCGCCTTCATCCTTGCTGAGGACACATTCGGACCCATCACCGACAACGCCGGTGGAATCGCCGAGATGTCCAACCAGCCTGAGGAAGTCAGGGACAGGACCGACAAACTCGACGCTGCAGGAAACACCACCAAGGCCCTTACCAAGGGATATGCAATGGCATCCGCAGCACTCGCAGCATTCCTGCTGTTCGCCGCGTTCTTCGAGATCGTCAGCGAAGTCAAGGGAATTCCTCTCAGTGAGGTCTTCATGGTCAACCTCGGTGACCCCCTCATCTTCGTCGGTGGACTCGTAGGAGCAGTGCTCGTGTTCTTCTTCGCATCCCTCGCAATCCGCGCTGTCTCCAAAGCAGCCGGTGAGATGGTCGAGGAGGTCCGCAGGCAGTTCCGTGAGGACAAGGGAATCCTCGCAGGTACTTCCGAGCCCGACTACGCAAAGTGTGTCGATATCGCAACCCGCGGAGCACTCAAGACAATGGTCGTCCCCGCTCTCCTTCCGATCCTCGTGCCGGTCATCTTCGGACTCATCATGAGGTATCTCCTCGGAGACTACGTCGAGGCATACCAGTCCGTCGGAGCACTCATCATGGTCGGAACCATCGTCGGAATCCTGATGGCTAACTTCCTCAACAACGGAGGAGGAGCTTGGGACAACGCCAAGAAGTATATCGAAGAGGGTAACCACGGCGGAAAGAAGTCGCCTGCACACGCAGCGGCCGTCGTCGGAGACACCATTGGAGATCCCTTCAAGGACACCGCAGGACCTTCCATCCACGTTCTCGTCAAGCTGCTGTCCACCATTTGTCTGGTGACCGCAGTCCTGTTCGTCTGAACGTAAGAAACCGAGGGGGTCACCCCCCCTCATTTCCCTTTTCATCCAGATTCTTATTCCTATATTACGCGTGGGCATAGTTTATATAAGAGTCCTCACTAACGTGGGTTATCAGAGGGCACGCTATGTACATGCTTACAGAAGTCGAAAAGGTCGTCCGTATCCCACCGGTCGAACTCAAAGAGGACATCGACAACGTCATCGACAGACTCACATGGGACGCCTACGAAGGCAGATTCAGCGAGGACAAGACCTTCACGGTACTGATCAGGAATGTCAGGACCGAGGGTCCGGGACGCATCGTTCACGGAGACGGTGCAGTCTATCAGACGGTGAAGTTCGATCAGATCGTCTTCAAGCCCAAAGAGAACGAGATCGTCGAGGGAGTGGTCGTAGAGGTCCTCAAGTTCGGCGCTTTCGTCAGATTCGGTCCCCTCGATGGACTCCTCCACATTAGCCAGGTAATGGATGACCGTGTGGACATCGACGAGACCAACCAGAGGCTCGTAGGAAAGGACAGCGGAAGATTCCTTGCAGTGGGAGACATTGTCAGGGCAAGGGTCGTCAGCATCGATCTCAACGAGAAGAATCCGCAGGACAGTAAGATCGGACTCACCATGAGGCAGCCCGGTCTCGGAAAGCTCCAGTGGATCGAAGAGGATGCAAAGAAGCACAAGGAATCGGAAGGTGATGAGTGATGGCAGTAATCGTCCAGAAAGCATGCAAGCAGTGCAGTTTCATCTCCGAAGAGGATGTGTGTCCCCGCTGCGGCGGACAGACCTCGAAGGAATGGCAGGGATACCTCGCGGTTCTCGATTTCGAGAAATCGGAGATCGCCAAGAAGATGGGAATCTCGGCCAACGGAAAGTACGCTCTCAAGGTACGCTGATGTTCGAGAGGGACCTTGTCCTGCCTGAGAAAGACAGGCAGATGTTCAAGGAACCGCTGGGAACGGAACTGTACGACAGCGATCTTGAAACGTTTCACGCTCAAACAACCTTAATCACCGTTGGGGACGTGGTATCCCTGACGTTCAGAAGACACGGCATAAGGCCTTTCCTGTCGATATACGACGGGATCACCGAGCGCCGTGAGATGACCGAGTTCGCAACCCTCGTGGAGAGCGAGGAGAAGGAGGAGGTCGTCAACCCCGCGGGAATGATCACCAGGCAACTGGTCGAGAGCATCCGCGGACGCATCGAAGGGTCCGGAGGACTGATAAAGGTCATCGGGGAAGAGGATCTGGCGCTGATGCCTGTGATCCTGTTCGCACCGATAGGCACCGATATCGTGTACGGGTGGCCCGGAAAGTGCATGATGCGCGTCACCACGGATGAAAGCATCAAATCCAAGATAGAACAGCTGATGTTCAAAATGGAGGAAGCAGAATGAAGATGGAAATCACGAACAAGAAAGAGAACCCCCTGTACAAGAGGGTAGAGGTGTACTTCACTCTCGACCACAACGGAGAGAGCACACCCGGAAGGAACGCCGTTGCTGAGGCAATCGCCAAGGAATGTAAGTCCAAGAGGGACTGTGTCGTCGTCGACAACATCGAGTCCGTCTACGGAAGGGGCATGTCCAAGGGATACGCAAAGGTCTACGAGTCCAAAGAGGCAGCACT